>NZ_JACBIU010000016.1:0-96182 GCF_013839555.1 Nocardia sp. GTS18
CCTCCGGCCACACCGCCTTCCACCTCCCCACCCAGGGCGCCATAGCCACCGGCGACGCCCTCATCACCGCCCACCCCACCTCGAACCACCAGGGCCCCCAACTACTCCCGAAGTTCTTCCACCACAACACCGAAGAAGCCCTGAACGCCCTCGGCGCCCTCGAACCCCTCGACGCCCCCCTCGTCCTCCCCGGCCACGGCCTCCCCTTCCGGAAGGGCATCACCGAAGCCGTAACCCGAGCCCGCGAACACGCAACAATTCAGCTCCGCTGACACAGCGCTGAGAACGACCGGATCTGAAGTCCAGCAGCCGCTGACAACGCCGGCTGAAATAGGTCAGCGGAGGCGGAGTTCGGTTTCGGCGTCGAAGTAGAAGATTTCTTCGGGTTTGGGGCGGAGGTGGAGGGTTTCGCCGAGGGTGGTGTGGAAGCGGCGGTCCACGCGGACGACGATTTTGCCCGCGCGGGTGGACCAGTCGGTGCCCGCGCCGTGGGTGTAGACGAAGGATTCGGCGCCGAGTTCCTCGAGGAGTTCGGCGACGACGGTGATGCCGTCGGGGTCGGTGGTGACCTCCCAGGATTCGGGACGGATGCCGAGGACCACCCGAGCACCGGTAACGCTGCGCGGCAACGGGATTCGCAGGCCGTCGAGGACGGCGTGACCGTCGGTGACGGGGGCTTCGAGCAGGTTCATGCCGGGTGAGCCGATGAAACCGGCGACGAAGGTGTTCACCGGGTCGTCGTAGAGTTCGCGCGGTGCGGCGATCTGCTGCAGGGTGCCTTCGCGCAGCACGGCGACGCGGTGGCCCATGGTCATGGCCTCCACCTGGTCGTGGGTGACGTACACCGTTGTGGTGCCGAGGCGCTGCTGTAGGGCGGCGATCTGCGAGCGGGTGCTCACCCGCAGTTTCGCGTCCAGGTTGGACAGAGGTTCGTCCATGCAGAACACCTGTGGGCGGCGCACGATCGCCCGCCCCATCGCCACCCGCTGCCGTTGCCCGCCCGACAGTTTCGCCGGTTTGCGGTCGAGCAGCGGCTCGAGTTCCAGCATGGCTGCGGCTTCGCGCACGCGAACAAGAGTGTCGGACTTCGACATTCCCGCGTTGCGCAGCGCGAAGCCCATGTTCTGCGCCACCGTCATGTTCGGGTACAGCGCGTAGCTCTGGAACACCATCGCCACATCGCGCGCCCGGGGCGGCAGGCCGGTCACATCACGATCGCCGATGCGAATCGTGCCGTCCTCCACCGATTCCAACCCGGCGAGCATGCGCAGGCTGGTCGACTTGCCGCACCCGGACGGTCCGACGAGCACGAGGAATTCGCCGTCGGCGATATCGAGATCGAGTGCGTCGACCGCGGCGGTCTCGCTGCCGGGATAGCGGTGGGTAACACCGTCGAACTGCACTGTCGCCATGGACTTCTCCTCGAAACGCGGGGACTACTTGGGCAGCTTGGGGGTGATCTGCCGGTCGATGATCGCCTGGATGTCACCGGCGACCTTCGCGAGAACCGTTGCCGGATCGGCGTTCTGCAGACCGATCTGCTCGTATCCGGTGCCGATGATCTGGTCGGCGCCGGGCACGAACACCCGCGCGTAGTCCTGCGACTTGGTCACCGCCAGTTGGTCGATGGCGGTCTTGGAGTGCGGGTTCTTCGCGAGGAAGTCCACCTCGGTGGGATCGCTCACCGCCGACTTGCGCACCGGCATGTAACCCGTGTTCTGCGAGAAGTACGCCGTATTGGCGGCATTGGTCGCGAACTCGATGAACTTCAGCGCGTTCACCTTCCGCTCGGCGGAGATGCGCGAGGGCACCGCGAGACCGGCACCACCGGTGGTGACGCCGGGCCCACTGGGATGTGGCAGGAATGCCGTGCCGAGCTCGAACTTGCCGGTCGCGTTCTTCTGGATGCCCTTCAGGTCACCGGTGGAAGCGATGGTCGAGGCGGCGACCCCGGTCCCGAAATCGACGGCGATCTGCGGACGGATCGCCGCGTACTTCTTCACATTGATCGATTCGCGCAGGTAGGTGGCGGCCGCGATCGAACCGGGATCGGTGAACTTCAGCGCCCACTTGTCGGAGTAGGCGCCGCCGAAGGTCCAGTTCGGGCCCTGGAAGGTCCAGCCGAGGTAGTTCTTGGCATCGCCCCAGGCATGCGCGAACTTGTCGCCGCCGACCACCGACTGGATCTTGGGCCCCCACTCGTCGAACTCCTGCCACGAGTTCGGTCCACGATCGGGCAGCCCCGCCTTGGCCCACACATCCTTGTTGTAATAGAACAGCGGCGTCGAGCGCGCGTACGGCAGCGCGTAGTGCTTACCGTCGAACAGGTAGTCCGCGGCCAGCGAATCGACGTAGTCGTCGAGCTTCACCCCCGCGTCACCGAACAGCCCGTCGAGCGGTTCGATGGCACCGGTCAGCGCGTAGTTGAACCACCAGACATCGGACAGCACAACAACATCGGGCAGGTCACCACCGGTGAGCGCGGCGTTGAACTTCTGCGCCACCTCCTCGTAGTTCTTGCCCGCGTCGACGAGGTTCACCTTCAGCTCGGGGTGCTGTGCCTGGAACCGGTTGATGAGCTCGAGCTCGAGTTCCTTGGAGGTGCCGGGGTGATTGGACCAGAAGGTGATCGTGTTCGCGTCGCCGCCACCACCGGACCCGCCGCCGGTGCCCGCGCAAGCGGTGAGCGCGAGACCGGCGGCGACACCGCCGGACAGGCCGAGGAAGCCGCGACGGCTCAGCGCCGGAAATCGTGAAGTTGACACGTGGATCTCCTGTTCGAGAATCAACCCTTGACCGCACCGGAGGTGAGGCCTTTGATCATGTGACGTTGCAGCGCGAGGAACACCACGAGAATCGGCAGCATGGTGAGCACCGTGCCCGCCATCACCGGACCCCAGTTGGTGACGCTCGGGTTCTCGGTGTTCTGTAGCAGCGTGAGCCCCACCGGCAGGGTGGCGACGTCGGCGGAGTCGGCCATCAGGAACGGCCAGAGGTATTCGTTCCATTCGTTCACCAGCGTGACCACCGCGAACGCCACCATCGTCGGCCCTGACATCGGCAGCACGACACGGGTGAGCAGCCGCCACCAGTTGGCGCCGTCCATGCGGGCGGCCTCGATCACCTCACCGGGTAGCGACAGGAAGTGGTTGCGCATGAGGAAGGTTCCGAAGGCCACGCCGCAGAGCGGGATGATGATGCCCTGGAAGGTGTTGCGCCAACCGAGCTGTGCGATGAGCGCGTAGTTGGAGATGACGGTGATCTGGTTGGGCACCATCAACGCGGCGATGATCGCCAGGAACACGATGTTCTTGCCGGGGAAGCGCAGGAACACCAGGCCGTATGCGCTGAACACCCCGAGCGCGAACTTCACCGCCGACACCACCCCGGTGACGATCAGCGAGTTGCGCAGGAACGTCCAGAACGGGACGGTCGTCGTGGCGTGCCCGTAGTTCTCCGGGTGCCAGCTGTGCGGCCAGTACACCGCGGGCTGGGTGTAGATGTCGGCGCGGTCCTTGAACGAGGTGATGAGGATCCAGAACAGCGGAACCCCGACCATGACGAGCACGCACAGCATCGCCGCGTACCCGAGCAGGGTGATCGCGCGTTCCCGCCTGCGATACGAAACCGTTTCGGGACCAACGTGTTTCATCGTTCACCTCGATCCATCACGCGCACCTGGATCAGGGTCACCACGAGCAGCACGGCGAACATGATCGTCGCGACAGTCGCGCCGTAGCCCGCCCGGAAATTGCGGAACGACTCCTCGTACACCTGGAAGACCATGGTTGTCGTGCCGTTGCCGAGCGGCCCGCCACGTGTCATCACATTGATGATGTCGAATACCTGAAGCGAGTTCAGCAATACCGTGATCGAAAGGAAGAATGTAGTCGGACGGAGTTGCGGCAGAAGTACTTTGGTGAATGTCGTCCACCGGCTCGCGCCATCCATTTCGGCGGCTTCCAACAGTTCGCTCCGCACGCCCTGCAATGCCGCCAGATAGATGACGAAGGTGTATCCGAGATTCTTCCAGATGTAAGTGATCGTCACCATGAACAACGCCCACTGCGGATCCTGGTAGAAATCCGGCACATTCGTCACGCCGAGGCGGTGCAACACATCTTGCACGAGCCCGAAACTGGGGTCGAAGATGAATTGGAACGCCACCCCGATCGCCGCACCGGAGATCACGAACGGCGCGAAGATGGCAGAGCGAACCACATTGCGCCCGAACAACTTCCGGTCGAGCAACATCGCCAGCGCCAGGCCGAGCGCCATGCTCACGACCACCGCCGCGACGGTGAAGATCACGGTGTTGCCGACGACCTTCCAGGAGTCGTCGCGCTGCCACCATTCCACGTAGTTGGCGAAACCGATGGGCGTGGCGACGGGGTCGGCGATGTTCCAGTCGGTGAACGAGAGCCGGATGTTGTCTGCCAGCGGCCGGTAGACGAACATCCCGAGCAGAACCAAGTTCGGGACTACGAGTAACAGAAACAACGCGTAGTCCTGCCACGGCCGATTTCTCAGGCCACGACCTCGCTGCACGGGAAGAACCCGCTCCGGACTGCTACGCACCGCGGCAGCTTTACGGCGCATGGCGAACCGCTGGTTAACCCTGCCCGCCGATTTCCTGAACATCGGGCGCACAAAGACGAGTACAGCAAAAAGCCGAACAACACGACCTGGTTTGATCGTATTGTTCGGCTTTTGTTCAGTGCCGCTGGGGAATCAGTGGCGCCGGGCTGTTAGTTCCAGTCGCCCAGGCCGTCGCCCGCGCTCAGGGTGGGGCCCTGGGTGCCGGTGACGATCACCGCATCACCGCGACGCGAGTTCTCCAGGAACCACTTGGCATCCTCGGTGCTCACGTTCAGGCAGCCGTGGCTGGCATTGGAGTAGCCCTGCTGACCCACCGACCACGGGGCGGCGTGGATGAAGATGCCGCTGTTGGACAGGCGGGTGGCGTACTCGACCTCGAGCTTGTAGCCCTCGGGGTCGGTGACCGGCACACCGTAGGTCGACGAGTCCATCGTCATCTTCTCGAGCCGCTCGCCGACGATGTAGGTGCCGTTGGGGGTCTCGTAGCCGGGCTTGCCGAGCGAGGTGGGCATCTCGCGCACCACTTCACCGTTGCGGGTGACGGTGATGACCTTGGTGGCGTCGTCCACGGTGGCGACGAGGGCGTCACCGATGTGGAACGAGCTGGTGGTGCCGCCGGCGACGACGGTCACGTCGGTGTTGGCGGGCCAGAACTCGGTGGGCTTCCAGCGCACCTGCTTGTCGCCGGTCCAGTAGAAGTTGCCGGGCACGTTGGCGCTCGAGGTGACCTTGATGGCCCGCTCGGCGGCCGCACGATCCTCGATCGGGTCCTTGAAGGTGATGATGATCGGCTGTGCGACACCGACCGTCTCGCCGTCGGCGATGTTGATGTTCGGCGGCGCGAACGTCGCCTGCGGCGCGGGCTGCTCGACCACGGGGTTGCTGGAACCCGCGCCGGGAAGCACGGGCTGAGCCTGCGCGGGAACAGCGATGAGCGCGCCGGTGGCCGCGATCGCCGCCGTCAGCAGCAGACCACGGCGAAGCCGATGGGATTGCTGCCGGTTTGCCTCGTAGTGCATTAGGTTTCCTCGTCTATATCTTCGAATGACGCGGAGTCCGCATGGGGTCTCCACGGGGTAACGACGCCCCGACCCTGACCGCTCATTCCTACCCGTCCGGGGTGACAACGTGCCAGCTCCGTTGCATCGCGATCACGGAACGGCAACGCTGTGCGCTGTGTCACATAACAACCTGTGACTCAGCGGCTTTCGTCAAACGCCACGCTCAGGGCGGCGAGTCGGAAAGGCGTCGGCACCACGGTCCGGAAGCACACGCATGTGACTCTCAAACCTGGAGTGAGGGAGATCACGCCGTGCGTGTGAAGTGGATCGCCCGTTTCGGCGCGGTCGCGAGATTGTGCGGCACCGTGCGCGGCCGGCGGCCGAGGGCCAGCGCGGGGTCGAGGCGCAACCGGGCGCGGGTGAGCAGGGTGGCGAGCACGACGCGCAGTTCGTATTCGGCCAGCGTGGCGCCGATACACCGGCGATGACCGCCGCCGAACGGCGCGTACTCGAACGGGGTGAACTTGCGGCCGAGGAAACGGTCGGGGTGGAACATTCGTGGTGCCGGCCAGATCGACGCCTGGCTGTGCAGTACACCGACCGCCAACCCGATCGTCTGTCCGGCGGCCACGTCGACCCCACGCCAGCGCCACGGTTCGCGCAGCTGCCGCAGCACGATGGGCACCGCCGGGTGCAGGCGAAGCGTCTCCTGGCAGACGGCGTCGAGCAGCGGCGCGGTGGCCTGTTCGGCCGGGTCGTCGCCCGTCTGTGCCAGCTCGTCGGTGAGCCTGGCGAGCAGGCCGGGTTCGCGATGCAGGTGATACAACGCCCAGGTGAGTGAGGTCGCGGTGGTCTCGTGCCCGGCGACGAGCAGGGTGCGCAACTGTTCGCACAGTTCGGAATCAGTCAGCGCGGAGCCGTCCTCGTAACGGGTGGCGAGCAGCAGATCGAGCAGATCGCCCGCGGCCGGGCCCTCGGCGCGACGGCGCGCGATGCCTGCGAGCAGCCGCCGATCGAGCCGGCTCCTGGCCGCGACGAAGCGGTCCCACGGCCCGAAACCGCCGGTGGCACGGCGCAAAACGGGAGCTACGAGTAGTGGCGTGGTGAAGGTCGAGAGGAAATCGTCGACCGCGTCGGCGTATTCACTGTCGGCACCAGCGCCGAACACTGCCGCGAGGATCGTGCGCAGGGTGATGGATCGTGCCTTCGTCAGCACGTCGACCCGGCTGCCGACCGGCCAGGAAACCCCTGTACCACTGTCGGATTCGAGTTCGCGCAACGTCGATTCCCGGATCACTTCGCCCAGCGCCCGCACCTTCGCGCGGTGGAACGCGGGCGCGAGCATGGCCCGATCCGTGCGATGACGCGGCCCTGAACTGAGGATCAGTGACGCCGTGCCGACCATCGGCTCGATCGGGTTCGGCCGCGGCGGGTCGACGAGCTCGACCGGCGCCCGGAACAGTTCGCGCGCGCCCTCGGCGGTCCCGGTGAACAACACCGGCGGAAATCCCGGAAAACCGACCGCGAACGGGTCACCGCTCGCCGCACGTCGACGCAGGTAGCCCTCGAAATCGAGGCCTGCGGCCAAGCCGTGCAGCAGGGCGGGGCGTGGTGGGCGCTGACCGTTCATGCTGTGTCCGATCGGCATGCTCGGGCGGCCTCCGTGGTTACGCTTCGCTGCCGCCTCCGGCCGCTGACCTCTCATGCCGGGTACTACGGTGTGCGCCCGCGTCCGGTTCGACTACCGCTCGGCGCGGGTGCGCCGCACGGTGCCCTGGGCGATGGCGGCGAGCTTGGCCAGCCGTGCGTCCCCGAGCGCGGTCACCGCGTTGCCGAGGCGGTTGGTGACGAACGCGATCGACATGCCCAGATCGGGATCGGCGTAGGCGCCGGAGCCGCCGACTCCGTAGTGGCCGAAGGCATGTCGTGGTTGCTGCTTGGTCATCAACACGGGCCGGTGGTAGCCGAGGGTGAACCGCAACGGCAATCCGAGCACGTAGTCACGGCTCTCGGTCTGCTGCGTGCGGTTGATCTGCTCGATCGTCTCCGGGCGCAGGAACTGCACCGGCGAATCACCGTCGGCCACAGTATTTTCCGCGTCACCCGTATAAACAACGCCACCGTTGGCCAGCGCGCCGTACATCCGCGCCAGCGCCCGCGCCGAGAACACCCCGTTCCAGCCGGGCATCACCGCGTCGTGCACGCGGGGATCGCGCACCAGTTCGTCGAAACTCTCCGGCATCCCCGCCTCCGCGAGGCCACGCACGGGCCGCACCCAGGACAACACCGACGACGCGGTGTTCCAGCGGATACCCGGCGGTGCGAGATGCGGGAATATCTTCGCGATCCGGCGGCGCTGCGCGACGGGCACCTGGAACCAGAACTCGTCGGTGCCCAAGGGCTGGGCCACTTCCCGGCGCAACAGCTCGGTGAAGGATTCGCCGGTCGCGCGCTGCAGGATCTCCGAGACCAGCCAGCCGAAGGTGATGGCGTGGTACCCGGAGGTGCGGATGCGGCGCGGGTCGGCCGGACTCTCGGCCAGGGCCGTCACCACCGCGCCGTAGTCGAGAATCCCCTCGCGGCCCGGAACCAGCCCGCGCACCCGATGCAACCCGGCCCGGTGCGACAGCACATCGCGCACGGTGATGTCGTGCTTGCCGTGCGCGGCGAACTCGGGCCAGTACTCCGCGACCGGCGCCTCGTAGTCGATCAACCCCCGCTCGGCCACCCGGTGCAGCACGGTGGCGGCTACACCCTTACCGGTGGAGAAGGTGAGCGCCACATGCCCGCCGTTCCACCGCTGATCCTTGGCCGCCCACCCCGCCCAGACATCGACGACCGGGCGTCCGTCGAGGTAGATCGCCAGCGCACCGCCCCCGCGGCTCGGCTGCTGGAACATCCCGAAGAAGTGGTCGGCCAGCCGGATGAACCTCGGATCGATGCGCATCTGCCGTGGCGCGGTCGGCGTTCCCGCGTCCGGCTCGCCCGCTGTTGCTGACACCATCGGCCCAACCTCCTGATGCTGCGTAGCGATCCGCCGACCGGATCGGGTCGACGCCGGTGGCTTCGGTGGTGTATTCACAGTAGGTGTTTGCAGATCTGTCCATCCGCCGGTTGGCCGGCGCGCTCGCCATCACGGCGTTCGCGCTCGGTTCGAGCGCGTGCGGCGGCACCATCGACGGCTACGCGCAGCCGGCGATCGACGTGGTCCCCGCCACCAGCAGCGCCGCACCGACCACCAAGAAACCGGGCAAGTCGACGACGAGCAAACCGGCACCCACCACCAAAAAGGGTGGAACCACCGACTTCCAGGCCAGCGTCGGCGACTGTGTGAATCTCGGCGGTACCGCCGAGGACGCCACCATCGAGAAGGCCTCGTGCGGCAGCCGCTCGGCCAACTACAAGGTGATCGGCAAGGCGCCCAACCGCGACGGTTGTATCGCCGACAGCGACCAGAACTACTTCGAAACCCTCGACGGCGTCGAGACCGGCGCCCTGTGCCTCGACATCGACTGGGTCGTCGGTGGCTGCATGGACGTGGCCGCCGAACAACTCGTCGCACGCCGGATCGACTGCAACGCCTCGGGCAACGAGCCGGTGCGGGTCGTCACCATCAAGAGCGACGCGACCAGCGCCAACGACTGCCCCGACGACGCCGACGTGGGCTATGTCTACGACACCCGCCGCTTCGTCGTCTGCGCGCAGACGCTGTAGACACCGACGACGAGACGGGCCGCACGGTGTGACCGCGCGGCCCGTTGTCTGTTCACTCGCCGATCAGATCGGGTGGAACCCGGATCCGTGACCGCCGCGCGCGTTCATGTCGTTCATGATCGCGGACATGTTCGTGCCGACCTCGGGGCCGAAGCAGGCCACCGCGAGATAGGCGTTCACCATCCCCACCAGCGTCGAGCCGACCACCACCGGCGCACCGGAATCGCCTTCCACGACGCACATCTGCGACCACGTCTCCACATTGGTCGCGAACACGTCGCCCCAGGTGATGCCGCAGGTGTTGCCGGTGGTCCGGCCCTCCTTGCACACGATGGTCGGGAACTGGGCGGGCCCACCGACGCCGGTGATGGTGACATTGCCGATCCGGTTCACCGGGGTGATCCGGCCGGGGGTGAATTCGATGACGGCGTAGTCGAGTTCGGTATTGCTGTAGACGAACCTGCCGATCTCGCCGTATCCGCGATCGACCTCGGCGGCCACGGGTGCGCCCGCGTCACCGCAGTGCCCGGCGGTGAGGCCGACGAGCCTGCCCGCGCCGTCGTGGCCGACCGTGGTGAGGGTGCATTCGAAGGTGTTGTCGATGACGATCCCGGATCCGCCGCCGATCACCGGTGGGCCGGGTTGTGCCTGCGAGGTGCCCGCGCCGGTGCCGAGTAGAGCCGCACCGAGGGTGAGCGCGAAGGCGGCCGTGGCCACACGCGCGAGTTTGCTGAACATGTCCCTCCAGATGTCGGAAGTTCGCACGATATCAATACGGTCTGTCTATAGCCGCAGTATTCGATCCCGGGCGCGCCAGAGCGAAGCCCTCGGATTGCTGCTTACCAGGCGCCGCGACACCCCGGGCAGTGATAGCGATTCTCTATCGAAATCGTGATGAAGCCGGCCCTGGCGAGTTATACCCGTGATCCGTGCGAGAAATCAGACGTGTCATTCGTTATGTATGACAGTTTTCCGCAATATTCTTTCCGGCAGCCGCAGACGCTGGGAGTCCGTGCTCGGAAACGACATCCGGCGCAAACTCCTAAGCGGGACAATTCAGGGCTGTATGGTCCGTCATGGCAGTGGTCATAAGGGCCGCCGACAGTGATATCCATCTATGACAGCGCTCACATGTCGGTGGTGTGTTCTGCACTACTCCGTAGTAAGGTGCGTCAAGCAAACAAGTCGTCGGGGTGTTGATGGCCTGGCGTCGAGAGGGGTAATAGCAGTGCAGTCGACCAAGAGTCCGCCCGAACGTTCACGGGTCAGTGAAGCTGTGGACTGGACCAAGGGCCTTTGGGAAGACCATCCGAAGAAGTCCCTCGAAACCTTCGGTCGACAGATCACGATGGGTATCGAAGCCATCACGGAACTGATCGTCGCGATCTTCCGTAAACGCTTCCCCTTCGACGAGTTCGTCCGCCAGTGCGCGTTCATGGCCAACGTCGCCGCCGCACCGACGCTGCTCGTGGCCATCCCCATCGCCGTGATCGTGTCCATCCAGGTCGGCGCGGTCGCCGGTCAGGTCGGCGCGACCTCGTTCATCGGCGCCGCCAACGGCCTCGGCATCATTCAGCAGGGCGCGCCCCTGGTCACCTCGATCATGATCGCCGGTGCCGTCGGCTCCGCGGTGTGCGCCGACCTCGGCTCACGAACCATCCGCGAAGAGATCGACGCCATGAAGGTGATGGGTGTCGACCCGCTGCGCAGGCTGGTCGCGCCCCGCCTCGGCGCCGCCATGCTGGTGAGCTTCCTGCTCTGCGGTTTCGTCGTGTTCGTCGGCTTCATCACCGGCTACATGTTCAACATCTTCGCCCAGGCGGGCACGCCCGGTTCCTACATGAGCACCTTCGCCTCGTTCGCGGTGACCCGTGACCTCGCGGTGGCGCTGCTCAAGTCGGTCATCTTCGGCATCATCGCCGCCATCATCGCCTGCGACTCGGGCCTCAACGCCCGTGGCGGCCCCGGCGGTGTCGCCAACGCGGTGAACTCGGCGGTCGTGAGTTCCATGGTCATGCTGCTCGGCGTCAACGTCGCGATCACGCAGATCTACGCCGCTGTCTTCCCCCCACAGGTGGTCTGACCATGTCATCGACTTATGTACCTCCGCTGCTGCGGCCGATACGCCAGCTCAAGGCGGCGGGCAAAGCGCCCGTCGACATGCTCGCCCGCCTCGGCCACCAGGTGTTCTTCTTCCTGCGGTCCGTCGGCTCTATTCCGCTGGCGTTCAAGCAGTATCCGAAGGAGATCTGGCGCCTGCTCTCCGACGTCACGTGGGGAAACGGCAACATCGTCGTCGGTGGTGGAACCATCGGCGTCATCCTCATCATCAGCGCCTTCGGCGGCATGACCGTCGCCATCCAGGGCCACACCTCGCTCGACCTGCTCGGCCTGAGCCCGATCACCGGTGCCATCTCGGCCTTCGCCACCACCCGTGAACTCGGTCCGCTGCTCGCGGCGCTGGCGTTCGCGGCCCAGGCCGGCTGTCGATTCACCGCGCAATTGGGCGCCATGCGCATCTCCGAGGAGATCGACGCGCTCGACTCCATCGCCATCCGCCCGCTGCCCTACCTGGTCAGCACCCGGATGATGGCCGCGGTCATCGCGATCGTTCCGCTGTACTGCATCGGCCTGGTGATGGCCTATCTGTCCTGCGCGGTCACCGTGCAGCTCATCGGTGGCACCGCGGCGGGCACGTACTCGCACTACTTCTACCAATTCCTGGTACCGACGGACGTGCTGTACTCGCTGCTCAAGGCGATCATCTTCGTCATGATCACCACGTTCATCCAGTGCTACTACGGCTTCTTCGCCTCGGGTGGTCCCGAGGGCGTCGGCGTGGCCGCGGGCCGGGCGATCAAGATGTGCATCATCCTGGTCGTGTTCGCCGACCTGTTCATGACATTGGCGATCTGGGGCGTCGACCCCGGCATCAGGATCTCGGGGTAGGGCCAGATGATCATCGATCCCAGTGGGCGCGGCCCCACTATGAAACAGCTGTACGTCGCGGGCCTGTGCGGCCTGGTCGTCTTCGCTGTGATTCTCGCTTTCCTCATGGCCAGGTACCAGGGCTACTTCGTACCCAAGGTGAACGTGGCCGCGAACCTGTCGACCACCGGTGACGGGCTCCCGTCCAACGCCGACGTGAAGTTCCGCGGTGTGCTCGTCGGCACCGTGAAGGACGTCGACATCGTCGACCAGGGCGCCGTACAGAAGGTGAACATCGAGCTCAAGCCCGAGTTCGCCAAGGGTGTCCCGAGCAATGTCACCGCTCGCATCGTGCCGAGCAACCTGTTCGCGGTCACCTCGGTGGAACTGGTCTTCAACGGTGCCTCCGCCGACTACCTCGAAGAGGGTTCGGTCATCCAGGAGGACCGCAGCGAGGGCACCATCGCGCTGCAGGACACCCTCACCACGGTGCGCGACATCCTCAACGAGGTCGACCCGGTGCAGCTGGGTCGTGTGCTCGGCACCCTCACCCAGGCCCTCGACGGCAGCGGCCGCGTGCCCGGTTCGACCATCCAGCGCCTGGACGAGTGGATCACCACCGTCTCCGACGCGGGCCCGAACCTGGCAGGCATGCTCGACGACTTCTCGGCCTCGGCCAACGCGCTGAACCAGTCGGCGCCGGAACTGCTCGACGTGCTGGGCAGCTCGGTGCAGACCGCCAACACCATCGCCACCAAGCGCGACCAGCTGGTGGCGCTGCTGATGGGCGCGAGCGCGACCACCGACCGGGTCAACGACCTGTTCGCCAGCAACCCCGATGTGGGTAAAGAAGTCACCGTGGGCATGAACGCCACCCTCGGGGCCGTCGCGCACGAGCCGAGCTCGATCACCAAGACCTTCCAGGTGTTCGGTCCCTCGCTCGCCGCGCTGAACACCACCTTCCACGGTGGTCCCAGCGGCAAGCAGATGGTCTGGAACGCGGGCCTCACGTTCACCCCGTACCAGCCCAACACCGTCGCGGATTGCCCGCGCTACGGCGATCTGCTCGGCCCGAGCTGCTTCACCGCGCCCGCCGAGGTGAGCCTGCCGCCGCTCCCGGAGAAGCTGCGTCCACGGGCGCTCGACTCCGCCGCGGGTCTGCCGCCGCTGGTGAACATCCCCGGGCTGCCGCAGATTCCGGGCCTCACCATCCCGGCCGCACCGCTGCAGGCTGCCGCCGGAACCGAGATCACGCCGTTCGCCGGTACTCCGCTCGAGGGGCTCGTCCCGTCGTTCCAGATCCCGGGCCTGCCCGGTGCTGCGCCCGCCGCCGCACCCGCGCCTGCGCCCGCACCCGAGCAGGCACCCGCGGTGCCGTCGGGTACGCCCATCTCCTACCAGGGCAACGACGCCATCGTCGAACTCCTCGGCCGCAAACCGACGGTCTCCGAGCTGCTGCTGCTCGGTCCGATCATGAAGGGCGGAATTCTGACCGTGTACGAAAACGAGGGTGGCGTATGAGTATCCGCAAGCCACTGATCGGATTCAGCATCTTCGCGCTCGTCTCGATGCTCGTCATCGTGGTCGTGTGGAATACGCTCGCCCGTTCGGTAGACGGTGACACCCGCAAGTACACCGCCATCTTCACCGACGTCCTCGGGCTGCGCCCCGGCGACGACGTCCGGATGGCCGGTGTGCGTGTGGGCAAGGTCGAGAAGATCGAGCTCGACGGCAAGAACGACGCCAAGGTGTCGTTCATCGTGCAGAGCGACCAGGACGTCTTCGACGACACCAAAGCCCTTGTCCGCTACCAGAACCTGATCGGCCAGCGCTATGTGGCGCTCACCCCCGGCAAGTCGCCGAGCCCGCAGGTGCTGGCCAGCGGTTCGGTGATCCCGCTCGAGCGCACCGAGCCCTCGTTCGATATCTCCGCGCTGCTCAACGGTTTCCAGCCGCTGTTCCAGGCGCTGGAGCCGGCCCAGGTGAACGCGATGTCGGAAACGCTGATCCAGGCGTTGCAGGGTGACGGAGTCTCGTTGTCCTCCTTCATCATCCAGGCCGCACAGCTGGCCACCGACTTCCAGCGACGCGATGCCATCCTGAGCGATGTCATCACCAACCTGTCGGCGGTGATGGCCGGTCTGGCCAAGCGCGGCGACGAACTGGAGACCCTGGTGACCCAGACCCGCGCCCTGATCGGCGGGCTCTACGACCAGGGCCAGTCGCTGCAGAATTCGACGGCGACGCTGGCCGACGCCACCACCTCACTGGTCGCGATGATGAGCAAGATCCAGCCGCAGCTGGCCGCTACGCAGAACTCCACCACCGCAGCACTGAACCTGTTGCTCGCCAACGGCGCCAAGCTCGACCAGGTGGCCATCGACATGCCGTCGATGCTCGCCGACCTCGGCCGCATGACCTCCGAAGGCACGCACGCCAACGCCTACCTGTGTGGTCTCGATGTCTCGCTGTACGGGGTGCTCTTCCCGCGCGGCCTGTTCAGCCAGATCGGTGGCACGTCGCACTCGGAGGTGTGCCGATGAGCAAGCTCAAGAAAACCTTCCTCGGCAACCGCAACTTCTGGCTCGGTGTCATCGGCTCGCTGGTGGTCGTGCTGTTGCTGGTCGGCTCGAGCATCCTGCAGTTCATCGGGATCGGTAAGCAGACCATCGATGCCGAGTTCGTGCAGGCCGCGGGCATCAGCACGGGCGACAAGGTCGCGGTGTCCGGTGTCCAGGTCGGCACGGTGTCGGGCGCCAAGATCGAGGGCGACCACGTGGTCATCACCCTCGACGTGGACTCGAGCATCAAGTTCGGACCCGATGCGCACGCCTCGATCAAGATGGCGACCCTGCTCGGTGCCCGCTACGTCGACCTGAAGCCGGGCGACGGATCGGGCTTGAAGAACGACACCATCCCGCGCTCCAACACCGATGTCCCCTACGACATCGCCGATGTGGTGCAGGTCGGCACCCCGAAGTTCGAGGCGCTGGACACCAAGAAGCTGGCCGCCTCGCTCAACACCATCAACGGCGAGCTCGGCGATTCGCCCGCGCTGGTCGCGCAGGCGCTCGACAGCGTCGGCGCGCTGGCCAAGGTGATCGACAAGCGCAAGGGCGAGGTCGACAGCCTGCTCAAGGACCTGGACCGCGTCACCCAGCTGCTCGCCGACAACCGCAACAGCGTGCTGCTCGTCATCACCCAGGGCGAGGCCATCGCCAGCCGGGTGATGGAACGGCAGAACCTGCTGCGTCAGCTGCTCGACAACATCGCCACCCTGACCCGTCAGCTCGAGGAGATCGGCGGGCAGAACGGCAACCAGTTCGCGGGCACTATCGAGCAGCTCAACACCATGTCGCAGGGCCTGCAGAAGAACAAGGACAACCTCGACAAGCTGTTGCAGATCGGTCAGCCCACCGCGCGCTACTTCAACAACGCGCTCGGCAACGGCAACTACGGCTCGGTCGCGCTGCCGTGGTTGCTCCCCGACAACTGGCTGTGCTTCGCACAGGTGATCCAAGGGTGCGCAGGATGAAACTGAATTTCGGACGCGGTAAGGCGCTGGTTCGCGCCGTGCTGATCGGCGCGACCGCACTCACCATCGGCAGCTGCTCGTTGCTGCCCAGCCAGGTGGACGACGCCCTCGGCCGCTCGACCAAGATCACCGCGGACTTCGAGAACATCGCGGGTATGTACGAGGGCAACGAGATCATGGTCCTCGGTCTGCCGGTGGGCAAGGTCGACAAGATCGTGCCCAAGGGCACCTTCGTCGAGGTCCACATGACCATCGAGTCGGGGGTGAAGATCCCCAAGGAGGCGATCGCCGCGATCATCTCCCCCTCGATCGTCACCGACCGCCACATCGAGATCACCCCGCCCTACACCGGTGGGGAGGCACTCGAGTCCGGTGACCACCTGCCCAAGGCGCGCACCAGGACACCGGTCGAGCTGGACACGATGATCAAGACCATCGACCAGTTCGCCGCCGCACTCAAGCCCGAAGAGGGCCAGGAAGGGCTCGGCCCGCTCTCGGGCCGGGTGCTGTACCCGGTACTCAACGGCAACGGCCAGAAGATCCGCGAAACCCTCGATGCCCTGTCCTCGGCCCTGAAGGTCGGTATCGACAACAAGGACGCGATCTCCAACATCATCATCAAGCTCAACGAGCTCACCACGATGCTGGCCGACAACGACCAGTCGGTGCGCGACTTCAGCAACCAGGTCACCCAGATGTCGGGGCTGCTCGCCGAACAGGCCCCGGGCCTGCAGGCCACCCTCGACCAGCTCAACGGGTTCCTGGCCAACACCTCCACGACCTTCGGCGAGCACGCCGACACGTTGTCGGAATCGTTGACCGGGCTCACCACCGTCACCAACCAGTTGCGCGCCAACTCCGGTGCGATGGTCGAGATCGTCGATGTCGTCCCGCTGCTGATGCAGAACATCGACGGCGCGATGAACAAGGAGAAGGGCTTCGTTCGGCTGCACGCACTGATCGGTACGGCTCTGTCGGGCGAAATGATCAGCCTGTTCTGTGAGCGGATCCAGATGAAGTCCGATGGTTGCCGCACCGGCAAGATGGAGGATTTCGGTCCCGACTACGGGTTCACCGCCGCACTGCTGGGACTCACGAAATGACCGGACCTATGACGAGGAAACTCCGCCGCAGCATGCTTGCGGCCACCGCGCTCGCCACCGTGACCATCACCACCGGTTGCGGTTTCACCGTGGAAGATCTGCCGCTACCCAAGCCGGGCGCCGAAGGCGACACCTACACCATCCACGCGGAGTTCGACAACGCGCTCAACCTGCCCGACCAGGCCAAGGTGAAGATCGGTGGTTCCGACGTCGGGGTGGTTTCTTCGATCAAGACCAAGAACTTCACGGCCATCGTCGACCTGCAGATCCGCTCCGACATCGACCTGCCCAAGGGCAGCACCGCCGAGTTGCGTCAGGCGACGCCCCTCGGTGACGTGTTCATCGCCCTGAACAGGCCGAAGAACAACACCGGCACCGGCGGAAACCTGGCCGAGGGTGACACCCTCACCCAGGAGTTCACCTCCGCGGGCGCCACCGTCGAGGAACTGCTGATCTCGGTGTCGATGCTGTTCAACGGCGGCGGTGTGGCCAGCCTCAGCAGGCTCGGCACCGAACTCGGTTCCATCCTCAACGGCCAGGGCGGCAACCTGGCGCACCTCATCACCCAGATGACCGGTGTCGTCGGCGAATTGAACAACAACAGCGCCCGCGTCGACGCGGTGCTCTCGGAGTTCAACACCCTGGCCAACACCATCGAGGCGAACAAGGCCCAGCTCGGTCAGGTGGCCGACACCCTGCCGCAGGCCATCGGCGCGATCGCCGAGAACAACCGGGCCATCGGCGATCTGCTCGCCAAGGTGTCGACGGCCAGCGCCGCGCTCGGTGACTACGCCAACACCACCGGTGACCAGCTCTCCGAACTGCTCACCAACCTCGACAACCTGATGAACGCCCTCGCGGCCTCCGGTGACAGCTTCGGTTACGTGATGGATCAGCTGATCGACATCAAGCCGAAGGTCACCGAGACCTTCCAGGGCAAGTCGCTCGCGCCGTACGCGACGCTGACGAACCTCGATGTGGGCCTGCTGACCGATCCGGCCAACAGCAAGTTCCCCGATATGAAGGACGTGAACGACTTCGTCGGCAGCTTCATCCAGGTGCTGCAGATCGTCCAGGGCCGAGTGGGAGGCCACCGATGAGCAAGGTCAAGAAGTTCTTCAGCAGCAAGATCGTGCTGGCGAACTCGGCGCTCGTCGTCGTGCTGATCATCGGCGCCAGCTACCTGCTGGTCAATGTGATGCGGGTGAACCCGCTGCGCTCGGAGTACGACGTCACTGTGACGCTCGACCGCTCCGGTGGTCTGCAGCCGGGCAACGACGTGACGCTGCGCGGACACCGGATCGGCAAGGTCGACACGGTGGAGCTCATCGACGAGGGCCAGGCCATCGCGGTCAAGGCCGTGATCGACAAGACCTACAAGATCCCTGTCGACACCATGATCCAGGTGGCGGCGCTGTCGGCGGCCGGTGAGCAGTACATCGACTTCCGGCCCAACAGCGACGCGGGCCCGTTCCTGCGTGACGGCGCGGTGATCGAGTACAACCCGGAGCAGATCAAGACGCCGGTCCCGGTGTGGGCCGTGCTCGACGATACGAGTGCGCTGATCGGGCAGGTAAACCCGCAGCAGTTCAAGACCATCCTCGCCGAGCTCGACATCGCGCTCGGTGCGGGTCCGGATCAGCTGCGCGGCCTGATCAACGGTGTGAGTCTGGCGGTGGCCGGCCTGCACAGCCTGCTGCCGCAGACGGTGAATCTCATCGCCAACCTGCGGGTGATCGCCGATACCACGTCGAACGCGCAGCCGGATCTGCAGACGCTCACCAGCAATTCGGGCACCCTGCTCGCGCAGTTCAACAACGCCAACGCCGAGCTGCAGAGCGTGCTCGACAACTCGCCTGCCCAGTTCGAGGCGCTCGGTGCGGTGCTGGACAAGACCGCCGATCCGATCAGCGGGCTCGCGGCGAACTTCGTCGCCATCACCCGGGCGGCGCAGTTGCGTCAGCCGGCGCTGCGGTTGCTGTTCCCCTCGCTGGCCCAAGGCCTCGGGGCGATCGCGGTCCCCGCGCACGACGGTGAGTTCCACACCATCCTCGATATCTGGCCCCGCCCGACCTGCAACTACAACACCGAGTACCGGCGCAACGAGGAAGTCCAGGACGGGTCGATCCCGAAGTGGAACTACTGCGTGAATCCGCCCGCCGATCTGCAGATCCGTGGTTCGGCCAACGCGCCGCGCCCGAATGTGCCCAACAACGGTGCGCAGATGCCTCCGGGTGTCGATCCGAACGAACGCACCCCGATTCCGGCCAAGTGAGACCATGCCCGGTCCTACGCTCCGGCGTGGGACCGGGCATACTCGGCGGGGGACACTGTGGCCCGCCTCACGGGCCAACGAACGAAGTCGGTGCGAGTGTGTGCCGGGAAAGAGCAGGATTGATCTAGATGACCAGCGACGACGCCGAGAGCAAGAAGGACGCTACCCCGGCGGAAAAGCCCGAATCGGCCGCTCCCGAGACCACCGCCGACGAGACGGTGAAGCTCGACAAGGCCGAGTCCGAGACGCCGAAGGCGGCCGAGACCGCCGCCACGGCGGCAGCGGCCCCCGCGGAGCCCGCCGCGTCGTCCGGGGGCAAACGCCCGGTCGGCTGGCTGGTCGCGGCGGGTACGGGTGTTGTCGCTGTCGGCGCGATCACCGCCGCGGTGGTGTTCTTCCTGCAGAGCAACGACCGGGGCGACAAGCTCGACGCCATCGAGGAGTCGACGAAGGCGGCCTGCGCCTACGGCCGGGTGGCCACCAACTACGACTACTCGAACAACATCGACAAGTACTTCGAAGACATGCGCTCGGGCTCCACCGGCGACATCAACCAGCAGTTCACCGAGGCGGGCGACCTGCTGAAGGACATGATGGTCGAGCGCAAGGTGAAGTCGCGTGGTGAGGACATCCAGTGCGCGTACCTCAGCGGCGGTGAGGACCAGGCCAAGGCCATGGTGACGCTGGCGCAGTACAGCTCCAACATCACCGGTGTCGAAGAGCCGCCGATGAACATCGCGATCGAGATGACCCTCGACCGCGAGGGCGACAAGTGGCTGGTGAGCAAGATGGAGTCGCCGGTGCTGAAGAACGGTGGCGGCCTGATGGGTGGCGTGCCGGGCGGGGCTCCGCAGCAGCCCGCACCCGAGACGCCTGCTCCGGCTCCCGCGCCCGGTAACTGATCGGGTAGTACGACAGTGCCTCCGGCGGAATCGATTCCGCCGGAGGCACTGCCGGTTGCGGACGCACTCCGGTCGCGCCGCGTCAGAACAGGGTGAGTGTTCCCGACGCTGTCGGCGCGACCGGCTTCCCCGTGGTCCGCGGCTGGGTGGTTCGGTTGGTAACGGGTGTCGCGGCGTGTTCGTGGCCGTGTGCCGCGGCTTCCCTGGCGGCGATGCCCGCCAGCTTGTCGGCTTGCTCGTTGAAGTAGTTGCCCACGTGCCCGCGGACCCAGCGGAATCGCACGGGTCCTTCGCGGGTGGTGATGGCGCGGTCGATCTGCTTGATGATCTCGACGTTCTTCACCGCGCCGCCGGTGGAGGTGCGCCAGCCGTTGCGCCGCCAGCTGCCGATCCATTCCGAGGCGCATTTGATGGCGTATTGGGAGTCGCTCTCGATGAGCATCGGTTCGGTGCCGGGGTGGGCGAGGATGGCTTCGAGGACCGCGCGCAGTTCCGCGATCTGGTTGGTTCCGCTGGCCGCTCCCCCGCTGGCCACCGGTCCTTGATGATTCACCCAGGCCCAGCCGATGGCACCACCGGGATTGCGCAGGCAGGACCCGTCGGTGCTCACGATGATCATGACCGCCACCCTAGGCGATGCGGCCGACAAGATCGGTACCGTGGAATGCCTCTATCTCCCTTCGCAACCGCGATTCTGTGCGGCGCAGTGCCGATCTCGCGGCCGCGTCGACGAGGCCGTGGCACATGCGGCCGAACGCACCGCGTGGTGGTGGATAGCCGGCTTCGGCGGTCAGTACCGACCGTTCGTAGCCGAGTGGGTCGAACCGCAGTGTCACGGTTCCGTATACCCGCCCCCGCAGGGTATACCCGATCACCGCATCGCGCCGGTATTCGGTGATCTCGCAGGTGAGTGTCATCGGGATCACCCCGCCGAGGCGAACTTTCAGCGAACAGCTCGCGCCCAGTCCCTGTGCCGGTGCCGCGCCCTGTGTGGTGACGGAGGTGACGCCTGCCATCCAGTGTGCGAGGTGCTGGAAGTTCTCGGTATAGGCGAAGGCCGCGTCGGTGGGCGCGCCGACGTCGCTCGCGTACCTGATGTGGCCCACAGGCCAAAAATACTACAAGAATCCTATTTATTTGCTGGAAGCTGGATCTGGTCAACCAGGTATCGGGCGATCGGCATGGCCGAGGTGGCGGCGGGCGAGGGCGCGTTGAGGACATGGATGGATCGTGGCGTGCGCTCGATCAGGAAATCGTGCACGAGGGTGCCGTCGCGCAGCACGGCCTGCGCCCGGATGCCCGCGCGATGGGGCAGCAGGTCGGCGGTGCCGAGTTCCGGGCAGTACCGGCGGCATTCGGCCAGGTAGCCGCGTTTGAACACAGAGTTGCGCAGCTCACGCACCCCGGTGCGCAGGTGGGTGCGGGCCACCCGGTGCACGCCGGGGAAGCGCAGCACGTCGAGGGCGTCGCGCCCGTTCACGCTGCCCTTGCGGTAGCCCTCCCTGGCCAGCCCGAGCACCGCGTTGGGGCCGACGGTCAGGTCGCCGTCGATGGTCGGGCTCAGGTGCACGCCGAGGAACGGCAGGGCCGGATCGGGCACCGGATAGATCAGCGTCCGCACCAGTCCGGCGCGTTCGGCGGGCAGGCGGTAGTACTCGCCCCGGAACGGCACGATCCGGAAGTCGTTGCGGATTCCGGCCATTCGAGCCAGGCGATCGGCCTGCA
The DNA here is from genome assembly GCF_013839555.1 of Nocardia sp. GTS18. Classification (NCBI taxonomy): domain Bacteria; kingdom Bacillati; phylum Actinomycetota; class Actinomycetes; order Mycobacteriales; family Nocardiaceae; genus Nocardia; species Nocardia sp. GTS18. Next base: position 21,783 of record NZ_JACBIU010000016.1, read on the forward strand.
AACCGGCGCAGACTACAAGAGTGTTCGCGACGACCGCACCACTCGGGCCGGAAACCGTGACAGCGGAGTCCGTTTCGACGATCGACTCGACGGTCGTGCCGAGCATGATCCGGCCACCCATGTCCTGTACCTGCGCAGCCAGCGCGGCGGTGACCTTCGCGTAGTCGATGATGCCGGTGGCGGGCACGAAAAGTGCTCCGACACCGCGAATTCCGGGTTCCCGGCGGGACAGCTCCGCGGCATCGATGGCCTCCACCTCAACACCGTTGGCGATGGAGCGCTCGTAGAGGTCGAGCATCCGGGCGTGTTCGGTGGAATCGGTTGCCACCAGCAGCTTTCCGCACACCTCGAACGGAATGTCGTTGGCGGCGGCGAACTCCTTGGTCCACTGCGCGCCCGCGCGGCACAACCGGGCCTTGAGGCTGTCGGGTGGGTAGTAGATGCCGGAGTGGATCACGCCGCTGTTGTGCCCGGTCTGATGGGCGCCGAGCGAGTTCTCCTTCTCGATCAGCACCAGGCTCGCGCCGGGGTAGGCGCTGAGCAGGCGATGCGCGGTGGCGACACCGACGATGCCGCCACCGATCACGCAGAAGTCGTACACCCCGTCATGGGTACCGCCGGAAATCACACGCCGACGGTAGTCGGCTCTTCGACGGTCTCGGATCCGGGCTGGTCGCCGGGCGCTTCGATGCGCACGGTGTGCTGTCCGAGCGTGGGGTCCGAGAGCACGAATTCCACCGCGCCCTTGCGGGTGTCGACCTCGGTGTGCAGCGAGGTGACTCCCACCGGCTCGGTGGTGATGCCGAGATACTTGCCCGCCTTGTTCAGCGCGTTCGTATCGACGGTGAAGCTGACGATGTCGGTGCGCGGCGTGGCGGCCTGGGCGCCGACATAGGTGGTGCCGATGCGCAGTCTGCCCTCGAGCGCCCGGCCGTCCAGTGCCTGGTTGCTCTGCGGTGTCGCGGCAGTGGCGGTCTGGTGCTTGACGGCCGGTGCCCGGCCTGCCTCGGGAACGAAGCGTTCGGTGGTCCAGGCCAGTTCGACCACGTCGTCGGAGACGGCGCGGACCGAGTCGTCGGCCCGGTGGTGTTCCCCCGGATCGGCGATGTCGGCGGGGGCGGGGTCGTCGTGCGGCGGCACGAGCTGGGGCATGTTGTTGACGATGTAGGCACCCGCGGCCACGGTGAGGCAGAGGCTGGCGGCCCCGGCGGCCACCGTCGCGGACAGCCGCGCGATCTGTGCAGGTCGTTGTGCGGTCACGATGCAGTCCTCCCGGTGGGTGTGGATCTACCCGAGCGCTGTGCTCGCATCGTTGAAAGCCACGCGCTGATTCCCACGTTACGCCGGTGCTAGCTGGAGTTAGCACCCCTGATGCTGAGATCAGGGTCACATCTGAAACATGCGTGTATCGCACCTGGTGGGCGCGCGTGTCGTCGGCGTGGTTGTTTTCCTCACGTCCGACGGGGTATTCCGGGAGTGCAGGCGAGCGTCATTCACGACTGCCACGGGCCTACCCCGGCCAACGTCGTCCGGGGCAGTCAAGAATGGCGCTCACGGACGACGCTCGCCTGTGCTTATTGGAGCGCTGGCGCGCTCGAGCGCGGCCCCTGGAGGGCCACGCGAACAGCGCTCGAGACTTGCGCTTCGCGCATGCGCTTCGAGCGCTGTTCGCGCGGCCGGGCCGCTACGCCGCTTCGCGGCGGACCCTCCTCGAGGTCGGGTCGTGCGGGGTTGGGAATGCGCTCATGGCGGACTTCACGTGAACTGATTTGGCTCTCGGCCGGGCCCAGGGGGGCCCGCGAAGGCTTGGGCGATGGTGAGCCAGTGGTCGGCGTCGGGGCCGTCGGTGGTCAGGGCGGTGTCTTCGCGGTGGCGGCGCTGGGTGGCTACCAGGCAGAAGTCGAGGGCTGGGCCCGATACTTTTTGGTTCGCGTCTTCGGGGCCCCAGGTCCAGAGGGTGCCGTCGGGGGCGGTGAGTTCTACGCGGAATTCTTCGGCCGGGCCGGATTCGCCGTGGACGGTGTAGGCGTAGTTCCTGGCTCGCACGCTGATGTGGGCGACGGTGCGCAGGCGGTCGGTGGGTGTTCGGGTGACGCCGAGTGCGTCGGCCACGTCCTGACCGTGCGCCCAGGTTTCCATGATGCGGGCCGAGATCATCGAGGCGGCGCTCATGGGCGGGCCGAACCAGGGCAGTTTGGTGCCGGGCGGGACGGCGGCCAGGGCGGCGACGAGCTGTTCGCGGCCCGCGCGCCAGCGGGGCAGCAGGTCGGCGGGCGGAATCTTCGCCAGTTCCTCGGCGGCCTCGTCGACGAAGGTGAACATCTTCGCGGCGGCCTCGGTGAGCAGCTCGGCGAACGCCGCGTTGTCGGTGGCGGCCAGGACGGAGACCTCGTCGGTCCAGGTCAGGTGGGCGATCTGGGTGGCGATGTCCCAGCCGGGAGCCGGTGTGGGGGTCTGCCACTGTTCGGGGGCGAGCGGGGCGACGAGTTTCTCGAGGTCCGCGCATTCGGCGGCGAAATCGTCGAGCAGCGCTGCGAGGTCAGCCATGTGATTCCTTGGGGCGAAGCGTTCGCGCCACCGGTCGGGTGCGCCGTCGTCACCCAGAATCGCAGCGCCACCCCAAAAATGCAAGCACGCGTGCTTGTTATTGCCTACCAGCCGAAGATGAGCAGGTGAATCGCGCCGACGGCGATCCCGAGCGCCCCACCGTGCAGGTACAGCAACCAGGCGTCCTGCTCAACCGACGCGTAGAACATCTCCATGAACTCGCCGGGCGTGAGCGTGCGCAACTTGCGGGCCGCGAAATCGTCGATCTTCTTGGCCTGCTCGCGCACGAACTGCTCGTCCTCGACCATGCCCGGTGCCATGCTCAGCCCGGCCCCGGCACCCGAGACGGCGAGGTTCTCGAACTGCTTCTTGCCCATCGCCGCGCGCACCATGAACGCGGTCGGCCCGAGCTGACGGTGGATCTCCTCCGACACCACCCGCTCGATGAGCTGGCGCGTCTTGTCCCCGTTGGGTCCCTCGAGCAACTCGTTGGACAGGTTCTCCACGGTGAGCACCTGGTAGGCCAGGATGTGGGCCAGATCGGTCGCGGCCTGCGGCTGGCGCTTGGCCAGCAACGCCTGGCGCCACAGGTACTTGTAGCGCGGCTGCGGGTCGCCCGGTTCGAACACCATCTTGATGGCGATCACGTTCACCGTCACGCCGATCATCGCCGAGGCGAACAGCACGATCACCCAGGCCGGAATGGCGCCCCAGTACGGGATCTGCGAGTGCACGTGCAGGTACAGCGCGAGAATCAGGCCGAAGGGCGCGCCGAGCAGACCGATGCGCGCCATGAACTTCAGCTCGGGCGCGGCGATGGTGGTGGTGAGGTCCTTGAGGATCTGCGGGTTCTTCTCCAGATACCGGATCACGAAGTTCTTCACGTCGAGCAACTGATCGATATTGTCGCCGAGGCTCTCGAACGCGCGCCGCGACAAGGTGGGCAGCTGCCGGTCCACCCGCTGGTAGACCGCCTGCTTCATCTGCCGGGGCAGCGAGCGCCACAGGTCGGGATTCTCCCGGTACATGATCTCGTCGACGATCGACTGCACCTGTGGACGGGCGTGTTCGGCCAGGTAGTCGCCGATGCCGTCGAGGTCGAGTTCGTGGATGAAGTCGCGCGGGCTGCCGATGCGCATCAGCGCCTTGTCCACGCAGATGCTCGCCATCTTCTCGGCGCGCGCGGGAATGAAGCCCTGGAAACCGAGCATCCGCCCGTCGCCGGAGAACGTCGGAAGCACCTGCACCCGGCGGGGCAGGTACGGGTAGAGGATGTGCAGCATCGGCACCCGGAAACCCTTGAAATGCAAGGGCCAGAACAGCATGAGCACGCCGGTCCAGTTGGTGAGCCAGCCGGCCAGGGCGCTGAAGATCGGGAAGCTCACGAGATCGACGACGAATTTCGACTGGCCGGTGAGCTCTTCCCAATCGATGAAGAGTCCGGAGGCCAGTGTGGTCATCGAGGAGCCCCCTAGAGCTGACGCGCGAATTTCGTGAAGAACGTGAGAATAAGGCAACCACATTCTGACCGGTCATGACGGGGTGTCAACGAACAGACCACCCGCCGCCAGCGGTGTAGCAACCGTTCGGCAGCCGGTTGGCGATAGGCTTGCCAACACGCTTGACGACGAGTTCTTCCCACCACCACCTGTGTAGAGGGAGTCACCGTGAGTGTTCCGCAGGATCATCTGAATCGTCCGGTCGCCGTGATCGGCGCGGGCACGCTCGGCAGACGGATCGCCCTGATGTTCGCCACCCGGGGCGGCAAGGTCCACATCATCGACCCGACCGCACAGGCCGGTGCCGAGGCGGTGGACTACGTGCGCGAACAATTGCCCACCGTCGCCGCGTCGGTCCCGAGCGGGTCGCCGGGTTCCGTGGAGTACATCCAGGACCAGGCGAGTGCGGTGCGGGGCGCCTGGCTGGTCGTCGAGGCGGTGCCCGAGATCCTCGACCTGAAGAAGAAGGTGTTCGCCCAGCTCGACACGCAGGCCGACGCCGACGCGATCGTCGCCTCGAACTCGTCGTCGTACGCCAGCCGGTTGTTCACCGAGGACTGCGAGACCCGCGACCGGATGCTGAACACCCACTTCTACATGCCGCCCGCGTCCACGGCGCTCGATGTGATGTCGAACGGGCACACCTCGCAAGAGGTGCTCGATTTCGTGCTGCGCACTTTCCCCGAATACGGTCTGCACCCGTTCCTGTGCCGCAAGGAGAGCACCGGTTTCATCTTCAATCGCATCTGGGCCGCGATCAAACGCGAAGCACTCGAGGTGGTCGCCGAGGGCGTTTCGGTGCCCGAGGACATCGATCAGATGTTCGTCCTGAATTTCGGGACCGAGGCGGGGCCGTTCCGGATGATGGATCAGGTCGGGCTCGATGTGGTGCTCGATATCGAGGAGCACTATCAGAAGGAGAACCCGAATCTGCCGGAGGGCCCGATCACGGTGTTGCACAAGTATGTCGACGCGGGCAAGCTCGGCGTGAAATCCGGGGAGGGTTTCTACGACGACTACCCGAAGCAGGGCTGAGCGGTGACCGAGTTGCTGGCCCTCGATCTGGCCGCCGGTGCCGTCCTCGCCGTTTCACTGGACGGCAGCGAGGTCCGCACGCTGGTGAGCGGGCTCGATCAGACACCGGACGGCATCGTCGTAGACCAGTTGCGCGGCCACATCTACTGGACCAACATGGGCCGCCCCGATCCCGGCGGTCGGCCGGGGATCGAACCGGAGTTCTTCTCCCGCAACGGTTCTCTCGAACGAGTCGACCTCGACGGCGGCAACCGCACGACCCTCCTCGCGCCCGGGTCGTTCACCACGGGTAAACAGCTCACCGCCGATTTCGAAGCGGGGCGGTTGTATTGGTGTGACCGGGAAGGCATGTCGGTGCTCACCTGCGACCTGAACGGTGACGACCTGCGACCACTCGTCCTCGCGGGCAACGACGCACAGCTGCAGACGAATTGGTGTGTAGGTATCTGCCTCGACACCGATCGCCGCCTCGTCTATTGGTCGCAGAAAGGCTCACCCGATGCGGGCGAGGGCCGGATCTTCCGCGCCCCGATCGACCTGCCTGCCGGCATGGACCCGGCCGCCCGCACCGATATCGAGATGCTGTGGACAGGATTGCCGGAGCCGATCGATCTGCACCTGCGCGGCACCCACACCCTGATGTGGACCGATCGCGGCGCCGAACCCGACGGCAACTCGCTCAACGAGGCTCTCGTCCAACCCGACGTGGGCCGGCCGAAGATCTTGTCGCGCGGGTATCGCGAGGCCATCGGGTTGGCCGGGTTCGACGCCCACTTCTATGTGAGCGACCTCGGCGGCTCGATCCGCCTGGTCGACCTGGGCGCGGGCACCGACACCGAACTGGTCCGCATCGGCAACCCGCTCACCGGTCTGGCCTTAGCCGACCTGTAGCGCCGGGCGCAGCACCACCCGGACGGTGATGTCGATCCACCGCCCGATCAGCAGCGACGGCGCGCGCAGGCCGAGTCGGGTGCGGTCGAGGACCGTCGAGGCGGTGACGGTGACGGTCGTGTCGGTGACGTCGATGGCGTCGACGGTGAAGATCAGCGGCACGGTCCGTCCGCGCGCCGAGGCGACCCCGGCGACGCGCCACCGGCCGTCCTCGGCGGTGATGTCTTCGGCGGTGAAGGTCATCCGTGGATGACGGTCGAGGTCGAGCAGGCGTGGTTTGCGCAGGTCGCGGTCGCGCCGGGCGTGGCCGGTGTCGATCGCGGCGAGGTGGATCACGCCTGGGGCGGTGACCGGTCGCCCGTCGGGTGCCAGCGTGAGCAGACCGGCCATCACCGGGGCCTCGCCGCGGACGGGATGCCCGAAATGGCCCACCTGGAAGGCGGCGGTGCTGTGTGCGGTGTCGGCCACCCAGTCGGTGGCCGTCATGATCGGGTTCACGACCGTGCTCCTTCGGCGTAGATGGTCGCCCGGTCGCGGTGCACGTGGACCGGGCAGATCTCCACCCGGTCGGGTCCGGGCAGCAGGGCCGGATCCTCACCCGGCAGCAGTTCGGTGGCGAGGATGGCCGCGCGCACGGCGTGGATGGCGGCTTCGGTTTCGGCGATGCCGATCACCAGCCCCGATCCGTCGTCGCGGCGCAATTCGTAGAAGTCGAGCAGGCCGGGCACGGTGGCGACGGCGGGCTGGATGCGGTGGGTGGCGGCGAAGTCGGCGGCCGCCAGTTCGGCGGCGCCGCGTGGGCGGTCGAACCAGACGAGGTGTGCGTACATGATGGGCTCCTGACCTGCGATGACGTGGTGATCTCAGGATTGCCGCCTGCGGGCTTGCGCGGATCAGTGCCGGTACGTATTCGCGGTACTGAACTTCGCCCGATGCGCGGATACTGGGACGATGCAGACTCCGGTCGTCGGGCGGCACGAGGAGCTCGCCCGGTTGCGGGCCGCGGTGCTGGCCGCGCAGTCGGGCTCGGGGCGTTTCGTGCTGGTGAGCGGGCCCGCCGGGATCGGCAAGTCGTGGCTCGCCGACCGGGCAGCCGAGCTCGCCGCCGAAGCGGATATGCCGGTGGCGCGCGGCAATGCCGTCGACGACGCGGGCATGCCGCCGCTGTGGTTGTGGCGGCGCGCGGCCCGTTCCATACCCGGTCTGGCCGCCGCGCTGGACACGGTCGCCGAGCCGGGCGCCGCGGCCGAACGCCGGTTCCGGATGTTCGCCGAGGTCGCCGACGCACTCACCGCCGCGTCCTCGGGGCCCGGCCTGCTGCTGATCGTCGAGGACCTGCACTGGGCAGACCCCACCTCGCTCGCCCTGCTCAGCCACATCGCCGCCCGGACCGAGCGCACCGGACTGCTCATCGTCGCCACCGCCCGCGAACCGGCGGGCGACGACCTCCTCGCCGTCCAGCCCGACTGGCTACGCCTTCCGCACGCCCATTTCCTGTCCGTCCCAACCCTTTCCGAGCCCGAGGTCCGCTACTGGCTCGAATGCCGTCATCTCCCTGCGGAATACGCTCCCCGCGTCCACGCCCGCACCGACGGAAACCCCCTCCTGGTCCGCCTGGTCATCGATTCCGATCCGGCTCGCTCCGGAGACCCCCTGATCGAGGTCCCCGGTTTCCGCCGCCTCGTTCTCACCCGCCTCGATCACCTCTCCCCCGAACAGATCGACGTCCTCGGCACCGCGGCCGTCCTCGGTGAACGGATAGACGTGGAGCTCCTTGTCCGCGTGTACAAGTCGATCTGCACGCAGTCGGCACCGCGAGACCGGCTGGATCAGGGCACGAGCGTCGAACAGGACGCCCTGTCTGCCGGCCTGCGCACGAATCGCGGTGCTGCTGGTGGTCGAAAACAACCGGAGGTGGAGGGCGCGCGGGAGCGGGTGCTTCGGGCGCTCGACGCGGCGACGGCAGCTGGGATCGTGCGCCGTTTCGCCGAGGGTGCGACCGGGTTCGCGCACGCGTTGATCCGGGATGCGGTGTATGCCGATCTGGCCCCGTCGCGTCGGGCGGTGCTGCATCGGGCGGCGGCGGTCACCTTGGCCGAGAGCTGCGGGGATGGGCTTGCGGGTCTGATCGCGACGCATTGGCGGCAGGCGAGTGGGTGTGGGGAGTCTCCGTCGTGTCTGTACTGGTCACGGGTGGCGGCGCGGTCGGCTCGGGCGGCGGCAGCGTATGCGGAGGCGATCCGGTTCGGGCAGTGGGCCATCGACGCGGCCGGGTCGGCTGCCGAGGAGCGGGCCGAGTTGCTGATCGACCTCGCGCGCGATGAGTTCGCGGACGGACGGATCGCCGACAGTCTCGAGCACTGCGTGCGGGCGAGCGATCTCGCCGAGCAGGCGGGCCGCCCCGATCTGCTCGCCGAAGCGGGTCTCGTCGTCCACGGCGTCACGACGCCGACCGTCATGACACAGCTGGATCACCTGTGTAACAGAGCTTTACAGCAGTTGGATCCCGCCGAGCACGCCGACCTGATCGCCCGCATACTCGCCCAGCGAGCCCTGTCGGCGGCCGATCGCGGTGCGGGTGCCGAGGCCAGACGTCTGTCGGAGCAGGCCATGCGCGCCGCCGAGGGTTCCACCGATCCCGATGTCGCGCTGGATGTCATCCATGCCCGTCACCTCTCGCTGGCCACCACCGAATACCTCGAAGACAGAACGGTATTGGCCGCGCGGGCGATCGAGATCGCGGTCGATGCCGAACAACCACTGGCGCAGCTCTGGGGATATGTGTGGACAGCCGACGCCGCCCTGCAACGCGGCGACCTCCCCGCCTTCGACAACGCCCTCGACCACATCGAACTCCTGGCCGACCGCCGCAAGCTACCGGTGGCCCGCTGGCACCTGCTGCGCTTGCGCGCCACCCGCGCGGCCCTGGTCGGCGAACTCGACGCAGCGCTCGAATTCGACGCCGCCGCCTATGAATTGGCACTCGGCATCGGTGACTACTCCCTCGCCGGGCTGCACCACGCCTTCCGGGGAATGCATGCGGTGATCGTCGGATACGTCGACCGCACCGTCCTGGACGAAGCCGTCGCCGCGCTGGCCTTCGCCCCGAAAATACCTATCGCACAACTGTTCTCCCCGATGATGCACGCCCTGGCAGGCGATCTCGACGAGGCACGCACCCTGTTCGAGCCGCTCCGCTCGCTGCCCGACACCCTCGAGATCGGCCCACGCTGGAACGGAACGGTGTACTCGGTCGGTTTGGTAGCCGAACTGCTCGACGACGCCGCCACCGCCGACCGGGTCTACCGTGTGCTGGCCGGCCGCGAGCACAACTACGCCGCCGACGGCACGGGTGCCCTGATCTGCGTCGGCTCCCTGGCCCGCGTCCGCGCCGACAACGCCAGGGTGGCAGGCCACCTGAACGCCGCCATCGACCTCTACCGCCTCGGCCTCACCATGGACACCGAAATAGGCGCCCACCCCTTCATCGCCCTCGGCCACCTCGGCCTGGCCCGCACCTACCTGGCCCGCGCTATCCGCGTTCCCAGCGACCCCGACCGGAGCGTCGACGACGACGCCGACCCTCATGCCGGGCGCGCCACCGGCCCGCGTGCCGATCCCACGGCCGTCTCCTCCGCCGACCTGAGCGGTGGTGGCCGGACCGCCGGCCTGCGCGCCGCCCACACCAGCCCCGGCGGGAACCGCATCACCGACCTCTCCTCGGCTCGCGCAGCCGCCGAACAGGCCGCCAACGCATTCCGCCGTCTCCACATGCCTCACCGCCTGCGGCAAGCCGACGACTTGCTCGCCGCGATCACCACCGCTACCCGCACCGCCGACCCCCTGACGGCCCGCGAGCGGGAGGTACACGACCTCGTCGCGGCGGGCGCGACCAACCGTGAGATCGCCCATCGCCTGGTGCTTTCCGAGCGGACCGTCGAAACGCACGTCCGACATATCCTCGCCAAACTCGGCATCACCACCCGCACCGAGATCCCTCGCCGCCCCGCCGAGCGCCCGCATTCCGGATAACCTCGCGAGGTAGTTCGTTCGAAGGGGGACCTCACGCGATGCAGCCGTTGAACGCCGACGACCCGCGCCGGATCGGGGACTACCGGCTACTCGGTGTCCTCGGCGCGGGCGGGATGGGCAAGGTGTATCTGGGCCGCAATTCCGGTGGTCGCACGGTGGCGGTGAAGGTGATCCGGCCGGATCTGCTCGGCGATCCGGAACTGCGAGCGAGGTTCCGGCGGGAGGTCGCGGCCGCTCGACGCGTGGTAGGCGCTTTCACCGCACCCGTCCTCGACGCCGAAGTCGACGCTCACCCGCCCTGGCTGGCAACGGGTTACGTGGCCGGAATCTCCCTGTCGGACGCCGTCACCGAGTACGGCCCGTTCCCCGAACGATCCCTGCTCGCCCTCACGCACGGCCTGGCCGAGGCGCTGGTTGCGGTGCATTCGGTCGGTATCGTGCATCGCGACCTGAAGCCGTCGAACGTGCTGCTCGCCGTCGACGGGCCCAAGGTGATCGACTTCGGTATCGCCCGGGCCGCGGAGGACACGGCGCTCACCACCACCGGAAGAGTCATCGGCTCACCGGGTTTCATGTGTCCCGAACAGATCACCGGCGAACCGCTCGGTCCCGCCTGCGACGTCTTCGCCCTCGGCGGCGTCCTGACCTTCGCCGCCTGCGGGCACGGCCCGTTCGGCACCGCCGACATAGTGCAGCTGCTCTACCGCATCGTCTACGAGCAGCCGAGCCTCGACGCCGTGCCACTGAGCTTCCGGCCACTGATCGAAGCGTGCCTGGCCAAGAACCCCGCCGACCGCCCGACGCCACAACAGGCGCTTGCCGAGTCGAGGAAGATCGGCACCCCCGACGGCGCGGGCTGGCTCCCACCGCTCGTCATGCAGGACGTGAGCATGCGCGCGGTGCGACTGCTCGACCTCGACACCGACCCAGGCGCCCGCCCGACGGCGGTTCCTCCGAGCCACCGCACGGACCCGACTGCCCTCGCGGGCATCACCACGCCCGGCCGACCGCAGACCGTGTCGTACCCGCCCCCGGTCGCGCGGACAACGACACAAGGCGGCCCTACCCAGCCGCCGGGCGGCCACGGCTCGACCTCAGGTGTCCACGCCCAGCACCCGGGCGGGCACACCTTCCCACCGGGCGGCCGTACCTCGCCACCGGGCGGCCGTACCTCGCCACCGGGCGGCCATACCAGACCACCAGGCGGGCACACCTCGGCGCCGCATGGGCATGCCCCGTCACCGGGGAACGCCCCTCATCGCACCCGAACCCGCACCCTTCTGATCGCGGCCGTCTCCGTGACAGCGGTCGTCGCCGCCGTCATGGCCTCGTTCGTCGGCATACGGCTCGGCGATCAATCGGGCACCGCCACGCTGACGATTCCGCCGGGCATGCCTCCGACCGGCACCGAGACCAGCACCCAATCGGTATCGACCGTCCCGGATTCCTTCATCGGCACCTGGACCGGCCAGGCCGCCGACGGCCTCGTCACCTTCGACATCGTGCTGACCATCGGTCCGGGCGAGGTCGGCCAGGAGCTGGCCACGGCGTCCAATACGGGCCAGATCTCGCAGACGCGTTGCGAACGGGCCGAGACGCTCACCCAGGCGACCGCCGACCGCCTGGTCTTCCGCGCGCGCCTCACGAGCGATACGTACGGCGACTGCGTCGACGACGGCAACACCTCCACGGTCACCCGCCAGCCGGACGGCACGCTTCGGTACAGCACCCCCGGAGTGTTCGGCGGTTCCATCGCGGGCACCCTGCACAAGAAGTAGGTAGAACAGGTTGCTGTTCAATTGCCGGAAGGCCGCCGAATGCGCCCCTAATCGGGCGACTGACCAGTAACCTGAGGCCCTGTCGGACGTCCTCGAATGGCCGATATCGCGATAGTGACAATCTACAAACGCACAGGTGATACCCGTCTCAGAAATTCTGCCGTTGCGACCTGAGTCACTCCTGTGCCAGACTCTCGTCCCACACTGTGAAGCCGTTCGGTCTCACAATGTCCGGAAAGGGAGTTGATTGAGTAGGCGGCAGGCGCACGTATTTGCCACCCTCTCGTCGGCTGCGCGCGAATCAATCGAAATCGACAAGTGCCAAGGCGGCACCGGTCAGCAGATCCACCAGTTCGCTGACCGGCGGCCGGGACTCGCGCAACAGCCACTCGTGGGCGACTCCCGTCACCGCACCGGTGAGCAGGGCGGTGGTGAGTTCGGCGTCGCCACGCAGGCGCACGCCGATGTCCACCAGCGCCGAACCGATCAGTACCGACCACGCGTGCCTGCGCGAGCGGCGGTGGTTCTCCATCCGGTCGCTCACCCCGACCACCTCGATGAGCGCGACCTGGGCCCGGTACGGGTCCGAGCCGAGCGATTCGAGGTACGCGCGGAAACCGGCGTGCAGCGCGAGCTCGGGGTCGGTGGGCGTGGTGAGTTCGGCGAGCGCGGCGGCGACGGCCGCGGCGGCGTCGTCCTGGATGCGGTCGTAGGCCGCCACCAGCACGTCTTCGCGGGTCTCGAACTCCTCGTAGAACTGCCGCTTGGACAGCCCGGCGGCCGCGCACACCTCGGCAAGCGAGCACGTGGCGTACCCGCGTTCGGCGAAGATTCGCGTCGCTGCTTCCAGGAATCGCTGTCGGCGCTCGGCTTTACGCGCGACGACCGTACGACCCCCATACCGTCTGTCCGCTGTAGTCACCTCTCCAAAGTATCTGAAACTCCGGATAACACAGACATTCCTGTGAATTCCGGGTCGCTCCATTTATCCACCGAACGAAGGACGGCCGACCAGTGCTGAGCACCCGAGGATCGCGGACCGCAGTGTCTGCTTTCGTACTAGCGGCGAGTGCTGTACTCGTGGCGCCCACGCCAACCCTGGCCGCACCGCAGCATGCGGCGCAGCAGAGCGTTCCCGCCATCGCGGAGAACGTGCCCTCCGAGACGCTGGCAGCGCTGGCACCGACGATCGTAGGCGCCATCTCCGGCCCCGGCCTCATCGCCGACGGCGGACAGGCCGCGATCCTGGCCCAGGCGCGCCTGCTGCTGGCAACCCCCGGCATCCCCGCGCAGGTCAAGTCGACCCTCGAGCGGATCATCAAGTTCCTCGACGGCAGCGGCGGTGGTGGCCCCGAACTGCCGCCGTCGGACGGCCCGCGCATCGCGCAGTTCCTGTACCCGACCATCGGCAAGGGCTGCATCGGCCCAACCTCCGACTCGGTCGGCACCGCGCTGGCCGTGCCCGGCCCGGCCGAACTGCCCCCGCCAGGACCCGCCGCGGGCCAGACCGGCTTCGTGTTCACCGCGCTCGGCACCAAAACCCCCACCGCCGAGCAGACCCCACCGATGACCGTGCAGTGGGTCAACATCGACAACCGCCGCACCGGCACCCAGGTGCTCACCAACGCGGCGGGCATCAACCCCGACGGGCCCGCCACCCTGTCGGCCATCGCCGACACCGGCGCGGGCCGGGTCGTCGCGGTCGTCACCGGCTCGCTCACCACCGAAACCGCCGACGGTAACCGGACCTGCTCGTTCGCCCCGACCATCGGGTTCTTCTCCGTCGCCTGAACCGGCACAACGCAATTGGAGTTCGATCTATGAAGTTTGCCGTCCCCGGCCTGATCAGCGGGCTGGCCGGCGCGATCCTCGGGGTGATTGCCGTGTTGGGCATCACCGCTGGCGCGCAACAGAATTCGATTCCCGAGCCGGAGACGACCGGTGACCCGGGTTCGTCGCTGCTCGGCAACGTCACGTACGGCAGCCGATGAGCAACGTGCGCAGGATCATCGCCTGCATCCTCGTCGGTCTCGGTGCGCTGCTGCTCGCGTGCGCCGCCATGATTCCCACCTACACCGTCGGCAAGGTGGCCAAGACGCCACTGGACCTGCGGATCACCACCATCGCCAAGAGCGTTCCCGGCGAGGAAAGCCTCGTGCTCGACGCGAAGTCGCTCACCTCGCCCGAGGGTGCGGCGACGGTGCACACCAATGTGCCGCTCTTCTCGCAGCGCTTCCTGACGGTGGAGGAGCCCTCGGACGCCGACCAGATGACCGTCCAGGCCGGTCAGACGCTGCGTCGCGACGACCTCGATCCCCAAAACGGCCTGCTCACCGCCTCGGTCGACCGCGTAACCATCGACCGTGTCTCCGGCGAGCCGATCGACGCCTCGCCCAACGGCTCGATCGCCGTGGCTCAGGATCCCAAGTCGGGCGCCGAGATCCCCACCGAGTTGCAGCGTCGTGGCCTGCAGTACCGCTTCCCGATCGGCACCGAGAAGAAGTCGTACCCGTACTTCGACCTCAACGCCCGCGCCACCTATGACATCGACTTCGTCGAGGAGTCGGAGATCAAGGGCGTGCCGGTTTACCACTTCCGGCAGACCATCCCGGTGACGAACATGTGGGACGTCGTCAAGCACCCCTCGTATCAGCTCGCCCTGCCCGCCGCCAAGTGGGGCCTCGAGGGCACCGAGCCGGTCACCATGACCCGCTACTACACCAACACCCGCGACGTGTGGGTGGAGCCGAGGACCGGCGCCGTTCTCAAGGGCGGCGAGAGCATCCACATGTTCTACGGCCGCAGCGCGGACAAGGTCGACGTCACCGTGCTGAAGTCGCACCTGGTCTTCGACGAGGAGACCATCGACGCCCAGCTCGCCGTCACCCAGGAGAGCCTCGACAAGCTCGACCTCTTCGGCAAGACCCTGCCGGTGATCCTCGGCATCCTCGGCGCGATCTTCGTGATCGCGGGCATCGTCCTCGGTGTGCTGAGCAGCCGTGGCCGCACGATTGATCCTCCGACCGAAAGGCTCCGGCGCAACCTCTAGAACCCTCGAAACACCATCAACGCACGAACGCCCTCGGCTCCCACCTACCCCTCGGGAGCCGGGGGCGTTCGGCGTTTCGTTCGCCGTGAGTGAACGGTTGCCGGGGTCGGAACAAAGTGCGATCTTCTGTAGTTGAGTCAGCAAAGCTCAACTTTTGGAAGGGTCGATATGACTACAGCTCAGAACCTGCCGGTGCTGTTCCTGACCGATCCGATCGTGCTGCCGGGCATGGTCGTGCCCATCGAACTGGACGAGTCCGCGCAGGCCGCCATCGACGCCGCGCAGGCAGGCAAGACCGGCGCCGTGCTCGTGGCGCCGCGCCTGGACGAGGGCTACGCCTCCTACGGCGTGGTCGCCACCATCGAACAGATCGGCCGGATGCGCGGTGGCGCGCCCGCGGCCGTGCTCAAGGCCGAGCGCCGGGCGCGGATCGGACACGGGGTCACCGGGCCGGGTGCTGCGCTGTGGGTCGAGGCCGAACCCGTCGAGGCGCCAGCGCCCGACGAACGGACCACCGAGCTCGCCGCCGAGTACCGCAAGCTGGTGATCGCCGTTCTGCAGCGCCGCGAGGCCTGGCAGATCATCGATATCGTCAACCAGCTCGACAACCCCGAAACCATTTCCGACACCGCCGGTTACGCGCCGTACCTGTCCAACGAGCAGAAGCGCGAACTGCTGGAGACCCCCGATGTCGCGCAGCGGCTGACCAAGCAGATCGAGTGGATCAAGGCGCATATCGCCGAGGTCGAGGTCACCGAGAAGATCAGCGAAGAAGTGCGCGACGGCATGGAGAAGAGCCAGCGCGAATTCCTGCTTCGCCAGCAGCTCAACGCCATTCGCAAGGAACTCGGCGAGGACGAGCCCGACGGCGCCGACGACTACCGCACCCGCGTGGAGAACGCCGACTTGCCCGAGAACGTGCGCGCCGAGGCGTTGCGCGAGGTCGGCAGGCTCGAACGCGCCAGCGACCAGAGCCCCGAGTCGGGCTGGATCCGCACCTGGCTCGACACCGTCCTCGACCTGCCGTGGACGGTGAAAACCGAAGACAACACCGATGTTTCGGGTGCCCGCGCCATCCTCGACGCCGATCACCACGGGCTCGACGAGGTGAAGGACCGCATGGTCGAGTACCTCGCGGTGCGCTCGCGTCGCGCGTCGCGTGGGCTCGAGGTCGTCGGCGGCCGCGGCTCGGGTGCGGTGATGGTGCTCGTCGGCCCGCCCGGTGTCGGTAAGACCTCGCTCGGCGAGTCGGTCGCGAAGGCCTTGGGCCGCAAGTTCGTTCGCGTCGCCCTCGGCGGCGTGCGCGACGAGGCCGAGATCCGTGGCCACCGCCGTACCTACGTCGGTGCCATGCCGGGCCGCATCGTCCGCGCGGTGAAGGAGGCGGGGTCGATGAATCCCGTTGTCCTGCTGGACGAGATCGACAAGGTCGGTTCCGACTTCCGCGGTGATCCGGCGGCGGCGCTGCTCGAGGTGCTCGACCCCGCGCAGAACCACACCTTCCGCGATCACTACCTGGATCTGGACCTCGACCTGTCCAACGTGCTGTTCATCGCGACCGCCAACGTCATGGACACCATCCCCGGCCCGCTGCTCGACCGCATGGAACTCATCACGGTCGACGGCTACACCGAGGCCGACAAGGTGGCGATCGCGCGCGACTTCCTCGTCCCGAGGCAGCTGGAGCGCAATGCGCTGACGGCGGAAGAGGTCTCGATCACCGAAGAGGCGTTGCGGGAGGTCGCGGCGAACTACACCCGGGAGGCCGGGGTTCGCCAGATGGAGCGTTTGGTCGCGAAAGCCTTGCGCAAGGCGGCAACCCGTCTGGTGACCGGTGATGCGGAGCCGAGTAGTGGAGCGTCCACGGACAAGGCGCAGGTCAGCGCTGCGACGGACGGCGAGGCGACTCTCGGGTACGACCCCGAACTCGGCTACGACAATGTCATCGACATCAGTACCGGTCCGCAGCCGGCGGGCCAGGTGCAGAGCCTGGTGATCGATGTGGACAACTTGACCGACTACCTCGGCCGCCCCCGCTTCACCCCGGACTCGGTGGAACGCACCGCCGTCCCCGGTGTGGCGACGGGCCTCGCGGTGACCGGTGCCGGTGGCGATGTCCTCTACATCGAGGCCAACGCCGCCGAGGGCGAGCGGTCGCTCACCCTCACCGGTCAGCTGGGTGACGTGATGAAGGAGTCGGCGCAGATCGCGCTCACCTACGTGCGTTCGCACCTGGAGGAGATCGGGATCGAGCCGAAGGTGCTCGACCGCAATATCCACATCCACTTCCCGGCGGGCGCGGTCCCCAAGGACGGTCCGTCGGCGGGTGTCACCATGGTCACCGCCCTGGTGTCGCTGGCGCTGGACCGTCAGGTGCGCGCCGATGTGGGGATGACCGGGGAGGTCACCCTCAACGGCCGGGTCCTGCCGATCGGCGGGGTGAAGCAGAAGCTGCTCGCCGCGCAGCGAGCCGGCCTGAAGACGGTCTTCATCCCGGCCCGCAACGAACCGGACCTGGACGAGGTGCCCGCCGAGGTGCTCGAGGCCCTGGACGTGCGCCCCGTCGCCGACGTGGCCGACATCCTGGCCTACGCCATCGAGCCCATCGCCGAACCGGCCGCCGACGGTACGTTCGCCGTCAGCGCCTGATCGAAAAGGGGCCGTGCATTCGTGCGCGGCCCCTTTTTTCGTGCGCCGGGCTACCGGCTGACGGTCGGCGGTAGTTCGGCCATGTCCGCGGTGACGACGGTGAGCTGGTCGGTCTCGTATTCGTCCTCGTCGTCCTCGAATTCGGTGTCCTCGTCCGTTTCGGCCGTGGGGGTCAGGTCCTTCTCGACGCGGCGGGTCGTGCCCTGGGCAACGGCGCAGTGGATCGGTTCCTCGCCCTCGGTCTCGGCGTAGACGTCGCAGTGGGTGACGGCCTGGCGGCGGGTGGCGCCGAGCACCGTGGCGTGCACGCGCAGCCGCTCCCCCTTGGCCGGGCGCAGGTAGGTGATGGTGAAGCCGCCGGTGAGGACGTTGGGGCCGAGTACGGTTCCGGCGGCGAAGGTGAGTGCGTTGTCGGCTGCGTAGGCGAGCACCCCGCCGTGCACGAAGCCGAACTGCTGGCCGTGCTCGGGCTGGATCTCGATCACCAATGTGGCTGCGCCGTCGCCGAATTCGGTCAGTTCGGTACCGACGAGACGAGCGAAGGGTTGCGCGGCGAGTACCTGCCGGGCCAGGTCGAGGTCGAGGGAGGTGGCTTCGGTCGGCATCGGGTGTTCCGTTCTTCGAGTGGCGGTGCTCGGTGACTATTCGGCGCCCTCGACCCGCAGGGTCGCCCAAGCGGCTGCGGCGAGTTCGGGAGCGACATCGGTTGGCGCGGTACGGATATTGCCACCAAGCCATTGGCGGCTGTATTCCTGTGCCGCCCCGAGCCACAGGGCGTAGACGAGGTCGAGTTCGAGGTCGCGCACCGTGCCGTACGCGACATGGGTCCGCCACCAGCGGCGGACCGAGGCGAAGAACTCCAGATTGCGCTCGCTCTCGCGCACACCCGGCGGTCGTGCGGCGGTGAGAACAGTTGCGCGGTACTGGTTTTCCTGCACCCAGCGCAGATGCGCGTGCACGCCCGCGACGACGCCGGTCTCGGCGTCGGCACAGTCGGCGACGGCGTCGTAGAAGTGCTGTTGATAGTCCGTGAGCGCGTTGACCCAGACCTGCCGGTACAGGTCGGCTTTGTCGGGGAAGTGGTGGTAGAGCGCGCCGACGCTGGCTTCGGCGGCGGCGCGGATGTCGTTGAGCGTGGCATCGAGGACACCGTGTTCGGCGAACTGCCGCTCCGCGGCGAGCAGCAACCGATCTCGGATCTTCATAACCAGAATTTAGTTCTGTTTTGCGCCGTGCGCAAGAGGTGGGCGCCGTCGCGGCGGTGATGCGATAGAACGGAACAGTGCCCCAGTGGCTCCTGCATGTCGATCTCGACCAGTTCCAGGCGGCGGTGGAATTCCGGCGTCGCCCCGAGCTGCGCGGACAGCCCGTCATCGTGGGCGGTGAGGGCGACCCAGCCCAACCCCGCAAGGTCGTGACCTGCGCTTCCTATCCGGCCAGGGCCTTCGGCGTGCGCGCGGGGATGCCGCTGAAAGCCGCGCAGCGCAAGTGTCCCGACGGTGTGTTCCTGCCGTTGGACATGGCGACCTACGAGGCCGCCTCCGAGGAGATCATGGCCACGCTCGCCCGGGTGGCCGGTGCGGTGGAGGTGTGGGGCATGGACGAGGCCTTCGTCGCCACCGACGGTGATCCCTGGCAGCTCGCCGCCGAGATCCGGAGTGCTGTCACCGAACTCGGTCTCACCTGCTCCGTCGGCATCGGGGACAACAAACTCACCGCCAAATTGGCCACCGGCTTCGCCAAGTCCACCGGCAAAACGTCTGCCGAACCCGAACACGACGCAGGTGCCGCAGGGGGGATTTTCCAGCTCACCGCCGCGAACTGGACCGAACTCATGGGCCACCGCCCCACCGATGCGCTCTGGGGTGTCGGGGCACGCATCGCCAAACGTCTGGCCGAACTCGATATCGCCACCGTCGCCGATCTGATGGCCGCCGACCGACAGCGCCTCGCCGCCGAATTCGGCCCCAACACCGGCCCGTACCTGTGGGTTCTCGGCCACGGCAAGGGCGACACCGAACTGACCACCGCTCCGCGAATACCGGTGGGCCGCAGCAAGTCCGAGACCTTTCCACGCGACCTCACCGACGCCGAGGAGATCCGCCGCGAGGTCGCCCGCATCGCCACCGAGGTCGCCGAGGAGATGTTCGCCCATCACCGCGTGAGCACCCGCGTCTCGGTCACCGTGCGAACCAAAACGTTCTACACCCGCAGCAAGCAGCGCAAACTCCCCCAGCCGACCACCGACATCGCCACCATCGTCGACACGGCCCTGGCCGTCATCGACCGCTTCGACCTCGATCGCCCCGTCCGCCTCCTCGGCGTCCGCCTCGAACTCCTGCCCCTGGACGAGTGATCACCACGCTCTGGTGGCGGCATCGGCCGGGAGGCTCGCGCCACCGGAGAGTGGTGATCGAATGTCCAGGATTTGATTCGTCGCTGGACGGGTGGATGACTCGTATGCTCGGCTCATGAACTTCTCCGCGATGGTGGCCCGTGAGTCGGATGGTGGGATCGTGCTCGGTCGGGAGGAGGTAGGGGACGATTTCCTCGGCACCGGCGATGTGACGATCAAGATCCACTACTCGAGTGCCAACTACAAAGACCTGCTGGCGATCACGCCGCGCGGTGGGGTCGTCCGCAACTACCCGATCGTCCCCGGCATCGACCTCACCGGCGAGGTGACCGCCTCGGAGTCCGAGGACTTCGCCGTCGGTGACCAGGTGATCGCGCACGGCTACGACCTGGGTGTCTCCCGCAACGGCGGCTTCGCCGAATACACCAGGGTGCCCGCCGAATGGGTGGTGAAAATCGACGGCCTCGACACCCGCGACGCCGCGACCATCGGCACCGCGGGCTTCACCGCCGCGATGAGCGTGCAGGCCCTGCTCGACCACGGCCTCACCCCCGACGACGGCGCGGTGCTCGTCACCGGCGCCACCGGTGGTGTCGGCACCGTCGCCATCGACATCCTGTCCGGCCTGGGCTTCGAGGTGATCGCCTCGACCGGCAAGACCGACGCGGGCGACCTGCTCGCCGAACTCGGCGCCAACGAGGTGATCGGTCGGCTGCCCCTCGATCCTGAGGCCAAGCCGCGTCCGCTGAACAAGGCGAACTGGGCTGCCGCGGTCGACAGCGTCGGCGGCTCCTCGCTGGCGTTCGTCCTCAGCTCCATCGGCTACGGCGGTGCGGTCGCGGCCAGTGGGCTCACCGGCGGGTCCGACCTGCCCGCGACGGTGCTGCCGTTCATTCTGCGCGGGGTGAGTCTGCTGGGTATCGACTCGGTGTTCCTGCCTATCGAGAAGCGTCGTGCGCTGTGGACGGCTCTTGGTAAAGAGCTTCGACCGCAGCATCTTTCATCGCTGGAGTCGTTCGCTCCGATCGTCGAAGTGGGCAATGTCCTGCAGTCGATCAAGGAGGGTACGCACTCCGGTCGCACGGTGATCGGGGTCGCGGGCGAGTTCTGAGGTCGGGGGCCTTTTTAGGACGCGGCACTGCCTCGGTGTTTTGTGCACCACAAAGGTATTGGGCTGTGTTTGTTGGAGCGCTGGCGCGCTCGAGCGCGGCCCCTGAGGGGCCGCGCGAACAGCGCTCGAGACTCGCGCCTGCGGCGCATGCGCTTCGAGCGCTGTTCGCGCGGCCGGGCCGCTACGCCGCTTCGCGGCGGACCCTCCTCGAGGTCGGGTCGTGCGGGGCTGGGAGTGCGGTCATGGCGGACTTAAGTGGTGCCGTGCGGCTGGGAGTGCGGTAGGTCGCGGACTCGAGCGGTGCCACGTGGGCTTGGGGTAGGCGGCCAGCTTGCGTGGTGCCACGTGGGCTGGGGGGTGCGGCAGGTGGCCAGCTTGCGCGGTGCCACGTCGGCTGCGGGGTGCGGCAGGTGGCTAGCTGGTGTGGTGCCAGGTGGACTGGGTGTGCGGTGAGTGGCGGGACTTGAGCAGTGCCGCATCGGCTGCGGGGTGCGGCAGGTGGCCAGCTGGTGTGGTGCCACGTGGGCTGGGGGTGCGGTAGGCGGCCAGGTTGTGCGGTAGGTGGCGGATTTGGGGTGGTGCCACGTGGGCGCGCAGTCGGCCGTCGGCGGGCACGGGAGCGGTGGCCAGGGCGGCGGCACAGGCCGCGGCGAGGAGGGTGCGGAATGCGGGTGTGTTCATCGGTGGGACGAGCCTGCTGACTTCTCGAAGAGCGACCGGGGGCCGGCCCCCGTGACAGAGCTGAGGGCTACTTGCCGGGCGACGGCGTGCCGCCGCTGGCCGAGATGAGCGCCTGCACGAAGGGCAACGCCGCATTGGCGGGTAGTGGGTTCGGTTGGTGCCGGGTGGGCGCGGAGTCCGGTCGGTGGTGGACTCGGGTGGTTTCCGGCCGGGTGGTGCCTGGGTCAGGCGATGGCGGGGGTCATCGGGTCGTCGGCGAACTGGGTGCGGTACAGCTCGGCGTAGCGGCCGTCGGCGTTGAGGAGGTCGGCGTGGGTGCCGCGTTCGATGATGCGGCCGTCTTCCAGGACGAGGATCTGGTCGGCGGCGCGGATGGTCGAGAGGCGGTGGGCGATCACCAGGGCGGTGCGGCCGGTGAGGGCCTCGGTGAGGGCTTCCTGGACGGCGGCTTCGGAGGTGGAGTCCAGGGAGGCGGTTGCCTCGTCGAGGATCACCACGCGGGGCTGCTTGAGCAGTAGGCGGGCGATGGTGAGGCGTTGGCGTTCGCCGCCGGAGAGGCGGTAGCCGCGTTCGCCGACGACGGTGTCGAGGCCGTCGGTGAGCGAGTCGACCAGGTCGCCGAGGCGGGCGCGGTGCAGCGCGTCCCAGAGTTCGTCTTCGGTGGCTTCGGGGCGGGCGAGTAGGAGGTTGGCGCGGATGGTGTCGTGGAACAGGTGGCCGTCCTGGGTGACCAGGCCGACGGCGCGCTGGATCGATTCGGTGGTGAGCTCACGCACGTCGGTGCCGTTGAGCCGGACCGCGCCGGAATCGACATCGTAGAGGCGCGAAACCAGTTGGGCGATGGTCGATTTGCCCGCACCGGAGGAGCCGACGAGCGCGATCAGCTGGCCGGGTTCGGCGCGCAGCGACACATCGTGGAGCACCTCCACCCCGCCGCGTGTGTCGAGCGTCGCGACGTCCTCGAGCGAGGCGAGCGACACCTTGTCGGCCGACGGGTACCCGAAGTGCACGCCGTCCAGTTCCACCGAGACCGGGCCGTCGGGCACCGCGACGGCCCCGGGCGCGTCCTCGATCAGCGGCTTCAGGTCCAGCACCTCGAACACCCGCTCGAAGCTCACCAGCGCCGACATGATCTCGAGCCGGGCACTCGCCAGCGCGGTGAGCGGGGTGTAGAGCCTGGTCAGCAGCAGCGACAGCGCGACGACCGACCCGGCGTCGAGGCTGCCCGCCAGCGCGTACCAACCGCCGAGGCCGTAGACCAGGGCCAGCGCCAGCGCCGATACCAGCGTGAGCGAGGTGACGAACGTGGTCTGCAGCATCGCCGTACGCACCCCGATATCGCGCACCCGGGTGGCCCGGACCGCGAATTCCGCCGACTCCTGCTGCGGCCTGCCGAACAGCTTCACCAGGGTGGCGCCGGGCGCGGAGAACCGCTCGGTCATCTGGGTGCTCATGGCCGCGTTGAGCTGGGCGGCCTCGCGTTGCATCTCCGCGAGCCGATTACCCGCGCGCCGGGCGGGGATGACGAACACCGGGAGCAGCACGAGCGCCAGCAGCGTGATCTGCCAGGAGATGCTGAGCATCACCGCGAGGGTGAGCAGCAGCGTCACCAGATTGGTGATCACGCCGGACAGGGTGTCGCTGAACGCGCGCTGCGCCCCGATCACATCGGAGTTCAGCCGGCTCACCAGCGCACCGGTCCTGGTCCGGGTGAAGAAGGCCACCGGCATCTTCTGCACGTGGTCGAACACGGCGGTCCGCAGATCGAGGATCAGCCCCTCGCCGATCCGCGCCGACAACCACCGGATCACCAGCCCGAGCCCCGCGTCGACGATCGCCAACCCCGCGATGGCGAGCGCCAGAATCACCACCGTGCGCGGCGCCGACCCATTCACGATGTCGTTGACCACCTTGCCCGCCAGCACGGGCGTCGCGACGCCGAGCACGGCGGCGACGACGCTGAGCAGCAGGAACGCCGAAATCCGGCGCCGATGTGCCTGCGCGAACAGCAGGATCCGGCGCGCGGTGGCCATGCTGAACGGCCGCTCCTCCTCCGGCGCGTTCATCCGCCGATACATCTGGCTGTAGGCCACGGACTCGATACTCATGTGTGCTCTCCCTCGGCTCCCCGCCCAGTCAACTCCTGCCCACCGACAGTAGAACCTCAAGTTAGGTTGAGAGCAAGCCGAAATTCGGCACCATACACCTGGACCGGGAGGTGGCAGTAACTGCATGGTGCCGAGTGCAGGGGCCTGTGCGGGGGTGATCCGCTGCCCCTTCTGCAGGCTGACCGGCCGGTCCTTGCTGAGGCTGGCCTCCCCGGTCAGCTGCGGCGGCACGGCCGGAGGTGGTCGACCCGAGTAGTGGAATGGCCCGGCGTGCGTCCGGGTGGGCGCCCGGGCCGAGGCAACTACCGGGAATAGGCTGGACGAGTGACGAATCGCGTGGATGCGGAGCGGGCGGCCGATGCTTTGCGAGCGCGGGTCGGCTGTGTCGTCGATGTGTCCTCGCGCAGGCTGGCGGAGTACTCCTCCGACGCCTCCAACTATCGCGTCCGGCCCACCATGGTCGTGTTCCCGCGCGGCGACGACGATGTGGCGGCGACGCTCGAATTCGCGCGCGAGAACGGCCTGTCCGTGACCCCGCGCGGGGCGGGCACCTCCGTCGCCGGAAACGCGATCGGCCCCGGGATCGTCGTCGACTTCAGTCGCCATATGAATGCCGTGCGTGCGGTCGACGTGGAGTCCGCAACCGCACGGGTCCAACCGGGTCTCGTACTCTCCGACCTCCAAGCCCACCTGCGCCCGCACGGCCTGCGTTTCGGTCCCGATCCCTCCACCCAGGACCGCTGCACCCTCGGCGGCATGATCGGCAACAATGCCTGCGGCCCCCACGCCCTGGCCTGGGGCCGAACCTCCGACACGGTCCGTGAACTGCGCATTCTCGACGGGACGGCCACCGAGCGTCGCTTCGGCACCGACTCTTCCATCTCTGCGCGGTCGAGCGCCGACGGCCGATTGCTCGACACCGGCCACCGAACACCCTTTCCGCCAGGACTTTCCGCGATACCGGGCCTGGCCGAATTCACCCGCGACAACCTCGCGGTGCTGCGGACAGAACTCGGCCGGTTCGACAGGCAGGCGTCGGGATACAGCCTGGAACACCTCTTGCCGGAACGAGGTTCGTCGATAGCGAAGGCCTTCGTCGGCTCGGAAGGAACGTGCGGCTTGCTGCTCGAGGCCGAAGTCGAGCTGGCCCCCCTGCCGGGCGCGACAGTCCTCACCGTGCTCGGCTACTCCGATATCGCCTCGGCCGCAGACGATATCGCGGCCGTCATGCAGTGCGCACCGATCGCGGTGGAGGGAATCGATGCCGGTCTGGTCGACGTCGTGCGCACCCACCGTGGCACGGTCCCCGACCTCCCACGCGGCCGCGGCTGGCTGTTCGTCGAAACCGCCGGCGCCACACCCGCCGAAGCCCTGGCGGTAGCCCGGCAACTCGTCAGGGAAGCTCACGCCGACGACCACCGCATCGTCACGGATGCCGCTGAGACGAAAGCACTCTGGCGTATCCGGGCCGACGGTGCGGGACTCGCCGGCCGCTCCCCCGACGGCAAGCCTGCCTGGCCTGGTTGGGAGGATGCCGCAGTCCCGCCGGTAAATCTCGGGACCTACCTGCGCGAATTCGCCTCGCTCACCGAAGAATACGACGTATCCGGGCTCCTCTACGGCCATCTCGGTGACGGCTGCATCCATGTCCGCCTCGACTTGCCCATCGCCGACGCCCCACAGCGCTTCCGCTCCTTCCTCTTCGACGCGGCGCATCTGGTTGTGCGCCACGGTGGTTCACTGTCCGGCGAACACGGTGACGGACGCGCCAGATCCGAACTGCTCGAGGTCATGTACTCACCGGCCGTACGCACGGCCTTCGCCGGCTTCAAATCCCTGTTCGACCCGGACGACATCCTGAACCCGGGCGTGCTGGTCGCCCCGCGCCCCGTCGATACCGACCTGCGCGTAGCCGGTCTGAGCCCGGTCCGCGCCCATGGCTTCGCCCTCCACAACGACAAGGGTGATTTATCCACAGCTGTGCACAGATGTGTAGGAATCGGCAAGTGCCGAGCCGACACCGGTGCATCGGGTGGCTTCATGTGCCCGTCGTACCTGGCGACGGGCGATGAAAAGGACACCACACGTGGCCGCGCGCGGGTCCTCCAGGAAGTGGTCCGTGGGGAACTGGACTGGCGCGCAAAGGAAGTCGAGGAATCCCTCGACCTGTGCCTGTCGTGCAAAGCCTGTTCCTCGGACTGCCCGGCAGGCGTCGACATGGCCACCTACAGGTCCGAGACGCTCTACCGCCGCTACCGCCGCCGCCTTCGCCCTGTGGATCACTATGTGCTCGGCCAACTCCCGCGCTGGCTCGCCCTGGCTCAACGTGCCCCACGCCTGGTCAACACCCTCGCCGCCGCGACCTTCTTGCGCCGACTCGGAATGCGACTGTCTCGCATAGACACTCGCCGTGAGATGCCGACGCTGGCACCGAAGTCCTTCCGCCGAACATGGTCGGCGCTGGGCGGAAACCAGCGCACCGAGCCACTGTCGCGCGCGTTCTCCCCCTTCGCGCAGCTCGCGATCGGCCGGGAGCCCGGCACTCAGCCGGGTGAGCGCGGCACCGTCATGCTCTGGATCGACACCTTCACCGACACCTTCGACCCCGAAAACGCCCTCGCCGCAACCGAACTCCTCGAACGGCTCGGCTACCGGGTCGTCGTCCCCGCCACCCGGGTCTGCTGCGGTCTCACCTGGATCAGCACCGGCCAGCTCGACGGCGCCCGCGCCCGCCTGCGCGCCACCGTCGACGCGCTCGCCGCGCACGTGGCCGAGGGCGGCAAGGTGGTCGGGCTGGAACCCTCCTGCACCGCCACCCTGCGCGCCGACCTCCCCGAGCTCCTCCCCGACGACCCACGCGCCGCCCGGGTGGCCGCGTCGGTCCGCACGCTCGCCGAATTCCTCCTCGAGCACCCCGACTGGCGCCCGCCCGCCCGGGCCGACACGGTCGTCGTCCAGCCGCACTGTCACCAGCATGCCGTCGGTGGCTTCACCGCCGAACGGACCATCCTCGCGGCGATGGGCGTGACGGTCCGGGAACTGGCCGGTTGCTGCGGGCTCGCCGGAAACTTCGGCATGCAGCACGGCCACTACGATCTCTCCGTAGCGGTCGCGAACAATGCTCTGCTTCCGGCGCTGGAAACGCTGGCACCGGACGCGATCTTCCTGGCCGACGGCTTCTCCTGCCGCACCCAGGCCGCCCAGCTGGCCCGCAGACCCGGCCTGCATCTGGCCAGGTACCTGCTGGAACGGTGAGCAGGCTCAGCTGCCGAAGGGCAGGGTGCCCGGCGGGATCTGATACCCGGAGCTGCCTGCGAAGATATTGCCCCATGCGGCGAGCAGCCAGTTGAGCGCGTCCGTGATCATCCGTTGCCTCCTGTGACGAGGGGATGCCGACTGTTTGCCGACGAGGGTTTCATCGTCGCGAATGCGGTCGGTATTACGAAATGGCGTCGCCGGGGGAGAAGGGCGCACAATGGGTCGGTGCGTGACCAGACCCTGAACCCGGACCTGGCCGGGCTGTCGCGGACGGTCCGGTCGAGCAGGCCCTTCGACGTGGGGCTCACGGTGGCGCCCCTGCGCCGGGGAATGGGCGATCCCTGCCATCGCACCGACCCGGACGGCTCGCACTGGCATGCCTCGCGCCTACCGAGCGGCCCGGTCACCTACCGGCTCACCCAGGACGGTCGTGACGGCGTGCACGCGCGCGCTTGGGGCCCCGGTGCCGAGGAGTTCCTCAGCGGCCTGGACCGCATGCTGTGCCTCGAGGAGAACGTCGAGGATTTCGCCCCCGAGCATCCCAAGCTGGTCGAGGCGCACCGCCGCGTCCCCGGCCTGCGGATGCTGCGCACCGGCCTGGTGCTCGAATCGCTGATCCCGGCGATTCTCGAACAGAAGGTGCACACCAAGTCCTCGTTCGCGGCGTACCGCACGCTGGTGCGCGAGTTCGGCACCAAGGCCCCCGGGCCGGGTGACCTGATGATCGCGCCGGACGCCGACACCTGGCGGCGGATCCCGTCGTGGAAATTCCATCGCGCCAATGTGGGCCCACAGCGCGCGCAGACGATCGTGCGCGCCGCCCGCGTGGCCGACGCCATCGAACGCACCGCCCGCCTCGACCCGCGGGAAGCGGCGACCCGGCTGCGCAGCATCCCGGGCATCGGCGTGTGGACCGTCGCCGAGACCGCACAGCGCGCGTTCGGTGACGCCGACGCCCTCTCCGTCGGCGACTACCACCTGGCCGCCACGGTCGGCTGGAGCCTGCTCGGGCGCCCCATCGACGACGACGCCATGGTCGCCTACCTGGAACCTCTTCGCCCACACCGGTATCGGGCCGTGCGTCTGCTCATGCTCAGCGGCCAGGCCCACAAACCGAAATTCGGCCCACGCACCCCGATCACCGATCACCGCGACCGCTGATCGATCGGTCCCAATTCACTGCACGGAACCCAAGGGAGAGTGCAGGATTCCCCACAGCGCGAATCGAAGGAGCACGGCTGTGGCCACTGCATCTAACCGAACTCCGGCGGCGTCTACGCTGCCGCGCCGTCAACTCGGCCGCCATCTGCGTGAATGGCGGACCAAGGCGGGCCTGACCATCGCCGAGGCGGCCAAACGCATGGAATGGGGCGCGAGCACCCTGCAACGCCTGGAAAAGGGCCACGCCGACCGCATCCGCACCATCGATATCAACGAACTCTGCCGCATCTACGGCGTCCCGCGCGAGGTGACCGACGGGCTGGCCGGCCTGGCTCAGCAGGCCGCCGTCAAGAGCTGGTGGCACGCATACGGCGACCTCATTCCCGAGAATTTCGACATCTACATCGGATTGGAGGCCTCCGCCCGCAGCCTGCGCACCTATCAATCCGAGCTCGTCCCCGGACTGCTGCAGACCGCGGACTATGTGCGCACACTGAATCAGCTTGCCTGCCCGAAAGATTCACCCGCCGAACTCGAACGGCGCGTATCACTGCGCATGCAACGCCAGACCCTGATCGGGCGCGAACACGAACCGGCCGAACTCGATGTCGTTGTGCACGAGTCGGTCTTGCATCGCGTCGTCGGTAATGCCAAGGTGATGGCTGCGCAGTTGCGCCATCTTGCCGATTTCGGTACCCGGGGCAATGTCGCACTGCGTATTCTGCCGTTTGCCGCCGGTGTTCCACTCGGAGTCTCCACCGGACCTTTCACGGTTCTCGAGTTCGGCACCGATGGCAGCGGTAAACCGGTCGAACCACCGGTGGTGTACGCCGAAGGCTTTACCGGCGACCTCTACCTGGAACGACGCACGGATGTCACACGGTACGACCGGGCTCACGAGTGCCTCCGGCGCCATGCGCTGGATTGTCAACCGAGTAGAGACCTGCTCCGGCGGGTCGCGAAGGAGTATGTGGCATGAGTTTCGATCTCGTCGACGCACACTGGTTCAAGAGCACCCGCAGCAGCGCGAACAAAGATTGCGTGGAAGTTGCCTTTCTGTTCGGCGGTCACGTCGGCGTGCGTGACAGCAAGAATCCGGCCGGGCCCGCGCTGGTCTTCGACGGACCGAGCTGGGACGCCTTCACCCGCAGCATCGACACCGGGGTACTGGCGTGAACACCAAACGCGATATTGATCTCACCGGGGCCACCTGGCAGCGCGCCGGCGACGGTGACGACGCGAGCGTCGAGGTGGCGATGCTCGACGAGGGCAACGTAGCCCTGCGTGACGGCAAGAACCCCCACGGCCCGGTGCTCATCTTCACCCCGAGCGAATGGGCGGCGTTCACGGCGGGCGTGCACGACGGTGAGTTCGACCGCCCGTAACGTTTGCCGAATGCCCCCGGTGGGTAATCTTTCTTCATGGACCGAGGGTTGAAGAAAACTGCACCCCGGTACCGGAGGCTGGCGCCTGAGGACGGGGTGGAACGCCTGATCGTGATCCTGCTTTTCGCGGTATCGGCGATCGGAATCTACACACTCACCGGATCGTTGCTCGCGGCGCTGTTCATCGGATTGCTGGTCGGATCGGTAGCGGTAGGGACCGTGGCTGTCTTGTAGCGGACAGCCACGGCCTCACCGCCGGAACAATTTATTGCCGAGCCAGACAATCGGATCGTATTTACGGTCGACCACCCGTTCCTTGAGCGGAATCAACGCATTGTCGGTGATCTTGATGTGTTCCGGGCACACCTCGGTGCAGCATTTGGTGATATTGCAATAGCCGAGACCCGCGTCCTCCTGGGCGAGTTCACGCCGGTCGGCGGTGTCGAGCGGATGCATCTCCAGTTCCGCGATGCGCATCAGGTAGCGCGGCCCGGCGAATTCCTGCTTGTTCTCCTCGTGGTCGCGCACCACGTGACAGGTGTTCTGGCACAGGAAACACTCGATGCACTTGCGGAACTCCTGCGAGCGTTCCACGTCGACCTGCTTCATCCGGTACTCGCCCGGCGCGAGGTCCGGCGGCGCGAAAGACGGTATCTCCCTGGCCTTCTCGTAGTTGAACGACACATCGGTGACGAGATCTTTGACCACCGGGAAGGTGCGCATCGGGGTGACCGTGATGACCTCGTCGGGAGCGAACGTCGACATGCGGGTCATGCACAGCAGCCGTGGCCGCCCGTTCACCTCCGCCGAACACGAACCGCACTTGCCCGCCTTGCAATTCCAGCGCACCGCCAGATCGGGCGTCTGGGTGGCCTGCAGGCGGTGGATGATGTCGAGCACCACCTCGCCCTCGTTCACCGCGACGGTGTAGTCCTGCAGGTCGCCGCCGTCGATGTCACCGCGCCAGACCCGGAAACGAGCGTCGTATCCCATGGTCACGCCTTTCCTTCGGCCGCCGGGTGGGCCGCCAATTCTTGCTCGGTGTAGTACTTTTCGAGCTCGGAGAATTCGAACAGGGCCAGCAGGTCCTCGCGCATGGGAGTCTGTTCCTTGCGGGTGACGGCGACGCCGGGCACCAGTCCGCCCGAGCGCGCCGGATCCAGCGCGCAGACCAGCAGCGAATTGCGCCAGGTCGGATCCATGCCCGGGTGGTCGTCGCGGGTGTGTCCACCTCGGCTCTCGGTACGCAACAGCGCCGCCTGGGCAACGCATTCGCTCACCAGCAGCATGTTGGCCAGGTCGAGCGCCAGGTGCCAGCCGGGATTGAAGTGCCGGTCGCCGACGACGGTGACCCGCGCGTACCGGGCGCGCAGGGCGGCCAGTTTGTCGATGGCCTCGCGCACCTCGTGTTCCTTGCGGATGATGCCGACGAGGTCGTTCATCGTCTCCTGCAGCTCGGCGTGCAGGGTATAGGGGTTTTCGCCTGCGCCGTCTGTCGGCGGATCGAACGGTGCGAGAGCGATTTTCGACGCCGACTCGATATCGGCGTCGGTGGGTGCGGGGCGCTCGGTCAGCCCGCCGACGTAGGCCGCGGCGCCGAGACCGGCCCTTCTGCCGAACACCAGCAGATCCGACAGGGAATTCCCGCCCAGCCGATTGGAACCGTGCATGCCGCCGGAACACTCACCGGCAGCGAACAATCCGGGTACCACGGCCGCACCGGTGTCGGGATCGACCTCGATGCCACCCATCACGTAGTGGCAGGTGGGCCCCACCTCCATCGGTTCGGCGGTGATGTCCACATCGGCCAGTTCCTTGAACTGGTGATGCATCGACGGCAACCGCCGCACGATCTCCTCGGCGGGCATCCGGGACGCGATATCCAGGTACACCCCACCGTGTTCGGTGCCGCGACCCGCCTTCACCTCCTCGTTGATCGCGCGTGCCACTTCGTCGCGGGGGAGCAGGTCGGGGGTGCGGCGCGCGGAGTCGTTGTCGCGCAACCACTGATCGGCCTCGTCCTCGGTCTCGGCGTACTGGCCCTTGAACACCGGCGGGATGTAGTCGAACATGAACCGCTTGCCCTCGGAGTTCTTCAGCACACCACCGTCGCCGCGCACACCCTCGGTGACGAGGATTCCCTTCACACTCGGCGGCCACACCATGCCGGTCGGATGGAATTGCAGGAACTCCATATTGATCAGCGTGGCGCCCGCGCGCAGCGCGAGGGCGTGCCCGTCGCCGGTGTACTCCCAGGAGTTCGAGGTGACCTTGTAGGACTTGCCGATACCGCCGGTCGCGAGCACCACCGCCGGCGCCCGGAACAGGACGAATCGCCCCGACTCACGGTAGTAGCCGAACGCGCCGGCGATCTTTCCGTCCTCGGTGAGCAGCTCGGTGACCGTGCACTCGGCGAAGACCTTGATCCGCGCCTCGTAATCGCCGGTCGCCGCGTAGTCCTCCTGCTGCAGCGACACGATCTTCTGCTGCATGGTCCGGATCAGTTCCAGCCCCGTCCGGTCACCCACATGCGCCAGACGCGGGTAGGTGTGGCCGCCGAAGTTGCGCTGGGAGATGCGTCCGTCGGGCGTTCGGTCGAACAGCGCCCCATAGGTTTCCAGCTCCCACACCCGGTCGGCTGCCTCGCGGGCGTGCAGTTCGGCCATCCGCCAGTTGTTGAGGAACTTGCCGCCGCGCATCGTGTCCTTGAAGTGGGTCTGCCAGTTGTCCTTCTCGTTGGCATTGCCCATCGAGGCCGCGCACCCGCCCTCGGCCATCACGGTATGTGCCTTGCCGAACAGCGACTTACACACCACCGCCACCGAAAAGCCTTGCTCGCGTGCCTCGATCACGGCTCGCAGACCCGCGCCGCCCGCCCCGATCACCACGACGTCGTAGTCGTGCCGTTCCACCTCTGGCATCGAAATGAAGCTCCTCGCGTTGTCGCGGTTCAGTTCACGAACCGCAGATCCGAAATGGTCTGGCTCGCCACCAACATCACGTAGAAGTCGGTGAGGACGAGGGTGCCGAGCGTGGTCCAGGCCAGCGCCATGTGGCGGGTGTTGAGTTTGGACACCTGGGTCCAGAACCAGTACCGCACCGGGTGAGCCGAGAAATGCTTGAGCCTGCCGCCCGCGATGTGCCTGCACGAATGGCACGACAGCGTGTACGCCCACAGCAGGATGACGTTCACCAGCAACACCACATTGCCCAAGCCGAAGCCGAAACCGCCGCCGCTGCCGTGGAACGCCGACAGCGCGTCATAGGTGTTGATCAGTGAAACGACCAGCGCCACATAGAAGAAGTAGCGGTGCGCGTTCTGGATGATGAGCGGCAGACGTGTCTCGCCGCTGTAGCGTGCGTGCGGTTCGGCCACCGCACACGCCGGCGGCGACATCCACATCGACCGGTAGTAGGCCTTGCGGTAGTAGTAGCAGGTGAGCCGGAACCCGAGCAGGAACGGCAGCACCACGAACCCGAGCGGAATCCACATCGGCAGCTCGGGAAACGGCGTACCGAAATGGCTCGAACCCGGCACGCACGAATCGCTGAGGCAGGGGGAGTAGAACGGCGTCAGGTAGTGGTACTCCGGCACCCAATAGGCCGTGCGCACAAACGATCTGACCGTCGCGTAGGCGACGAAGGCGGTCAGGCCGAGGGTGGTGAGCAGCGGCGGCAGCCACCAGCGGTCGGTGCGCAACGTGCGCGCGGCGATACGGGCCCTTGTTCGGCTGAAGACGCCGGTCCCCGCGGCGGGGGTGGTGGTCGGTGCGGCACTCACGGTCGATGCCTCGCTGCTCTGCAGGTGTGCGGCGGCAATCATTCCCCACCGCTGTGGACTGTGATGTGGAGCACCATACGCCTGTGTTCCGGCCGCTCGAGTCGGGTCGCACGCACTCACCTGCCTCGCATGGCGGTGATCTCCATCACAGCGGTGCGCCTGTGAAGGCGCGTCATGCCCGTGCAACAAACGTGTGGTGCCCTATGGCCATGAGAAGAGCCGCGATCGTGGCGCCGGTCCGCACCCCGAGCGGGGTGGAGGGCGGGGCGCTGTCGGGAATGCCCGCCGAGTGGCTGGCGACGACGGTCCTTTCGGCGGTGATCGAACGCTCCGGCATCGACCCGCTGCGCATCGAGGACGTCGCCATGGCCTGCGTCGACGGCGGTCTGGCGAACGTGCCTGCCGTCGGCGCGCTGGCCGCCCGGGGCGCCGGACTGCCGTTCGCGGTGCCCGGCTTTCTCACCGACCGGCACGGCGGCAGTGGGCTGCAGGCCGTGATCACCGCCGCCATGATGGTGCAGACCGGCGCCGCCGACGTGGTGGTGGCCGGGGGCGTGGAATGCGTGACCACCCCGGCCGGACTACCCGGTGGCGTCGAGGGCCTGCACAATGCCGAGCGGCTGGCCGGCTACTACGGGATCGATCGCACCGCGGCCGACGAGTTCGCCGTGGCCAGCCATCGCAAAGCCGCGCGCGCCTGGCGCCAGGGCGCGTTCGGTGCGGAGGTGGTTCCGGTGGATGTCGGCCCGGGACACGGTGGGCACCAGATCGGCCGCGACGAAGGCGTGCGCGACGACCTGTCCACGCACACCCTGGCCGGCCTGCGGCCCCTGCTGCCCGACGGCGTGGTGACGGTGGGGAACATGAGCAGCCATCGGCTCGGTGCGTCGGCCTGCCTGGTCGTCGCCGAGGACCGGCTCACCTCGCTCGGCTTGACCCCGATGGCCTTCCTCGCGGGCTGGGCCGCCGCGGGCTGTGACACCTCGGGTCCCGCGCTCGGCGCCGCACCGGCGGTCGCCAAACTGCTCGGCCGCACCGGCCACACGCTCGACGATGTCGACTTGCTCGAGATCAACGAGGGCTACGCGGTGGAGGTGCTGGCCCTGGCCACCGCCTGGGAACTTGACCCGCTCGACCGCCTCAATGTGAACGGCTCCGACATCGCGCTCGGTCACCCGGTCGGTGCGACCGGCCTGCGGATCATGACCACGATGCTGCACGAACTCGGCCGCACCGGTGGGCGATTCGGGTTGGAAGCCATCGCCCTCGGCCACGACCACGGCATTGCCGCGCTGTTCGAATCGGCCGAATCCGACGAGCCGGTGGAGACCCCACGCGGCGCCCGCTTCCACGGTGTCCGCGGCGGTCGGCGATTGGGTAGACACCGCGCCTGACCGGTCGGCCTGCACCGCGGGCGAGCCACACGCGGCAGTGTGTCAGGCCCGTGCACCGCGGACAGGGATCGGCGCGGCAACCCGGAGGCTGCCGCGCCGAGGTCGTGCTCCTACTTGGTCCTGGGCCGCGAGTGGAAGCCGAGGCCCTCGTCCTGCGCACCCATCCAGGCCGCCTCGTCGGACTTGCTGTCGGGAACATAGATCGGTTCCGCCCGGCGCGGTACGGCCAGTTCCGGCGGGGGCGCCTGCTCGAAGTCCTCGGCGTCGATGACGAGCCGCTCGAGGTCGTTCTCCAACCGGCGCACGGTGGCCGCGTCGCCGTAGTTGGAGCGCAGTGCGCCGATCGATTGCCGGAGTTGGCCGACCGCGTAGCGCAGTTCCGCGATATCGCTGCGTGTCATCGTTACCTCCTGGGTATATGGCGGGCATACCGACTCGCCGGATCACGGGCACGCCCGAAAAGCTCCCGGGCCGCACTGCACCGAGCCGTGTGACTCACCACACAACGTGATCTCCACCACAGTAACTGATCTTTTCGGTTTACGCCCGAAGTTGCTGGGGATTCGGCGGTTGCCGTCGGATAACTGTTGGATGTCAGCCCGCGATGGCGTAGCGGTTGTGAATGCTCACACCGGAGCGCTCCACCAGCGCGGCGATGGCGTGGGCCACCTCCTCGGCGTGTTCGAGAATCACGCTGTGACCGGCACCTTCGATCCGTACCAGCTCGGCACCGGCCAGTTCCGAGGCCAGCGCGATCGAATGCGTGAACGGCACCATCAGGTCGGCGGATCCGGCGAGCACCAGCGCGGGCAGGTCGCCGAAGCGGCGCAGGGTGTGCGCCTCGTCGAAGGTGAGCAGCGAGTTCAGGAAGCCCGCCATGGTGAGCAGGGCGGTCTCGTTGAGGATCGCCGTGGCGATCGCCGTCGTGCGGGTGCGCTCCCGGCCCTCGCGGATCAGCGGCCCGAACACCCAGCGTGACAGGCGCTTCGAGGCCTGCATCACCCGTGGCGCGTGGACCACCGCACGCTGCAGGGAGGCGACGGCGTGCCGGTTGAGCAGTCTGCCGAGACCCAGCTCGGTGAGCCCGCCCGCCGCGCCCGCGATGAGGCCGACGCCGGTGACCCGCGTACCGATGGTCTCCGGGTACAGCCGGGCGTAGGCGAGCAGCACCATCGCGCCCATCGAGTGCCCGACCAGCACCACCGGGCCGGCCGGTGCGATCGTGCGCAGCACCGCGTCGAGGTCGGCGGCGAGCTGGTCGATGGTGTAGGTGTCGTGGTGGGCGTGGCCGGATTCGCCGTGGCCGCGGTGGTCGTAGAAGACCATCTTGGTGTCGGAACTCCAGCGGGTGTGCAGCTGTTCGCGCAGGCGGGCCCACGATTCGGTGTGCAGGCAGTGGCCGTGCACGAAGACGACGGTCATGGGGGCGTCGGGGGACCCGTAGGTGCGGGTGGCGATCGGCGTGCCGTCGTCGGCGACGACGGTGCAGCGGCGGGCCTCGGCCGTTGTGGTGTCCATGGGCTGGGCCTCCTGGTCGACTGCGTGCGCGGGCTGTGGTGGTGTTTCGACCTAGGTAGCCCTGGCGTTAACCGGGCATGCCTCGCGTTATTCAGCCGATGCGCAAAAGACTCCGGGGTGGCCGTTCTCGTGATCGCAGGAAGCTCTAAAGGAATCTAGGGTTTCATCCAGAAACCCGAAGACGAGTGTCGAGAGGGCCTTCGTCAGCCACTTATATCGATATCTAGTGAAATGACTATAGAGGTGAATATTTCTATACGCTGCGCAGATAGCGCCCGAAATGCGGAACGGTGAAGCCGATCGTCCCGCGCTCGGCGGAGTAGATCAGGCCCTTCTTGATGAGCCCGTCGCGGGCAGGGGAGACCGAGGCGGGCTTACGGCCCAGCTCGGCGGCGACCGCGGCCGTGGCGACCGGGCCGTCGTCCCCGGCCAGATCGGCCATCGCCCGCATGTACTCGCGCTCCGCGGGGGTCGCGCGTTCGTAGCGCGAACCGAAGAAGCCGACGGCGAGTTCCTCCTCGGCGGCGGGGGAGGCCACGGCCACGTCCTCGGCCGTGATCGGGCTCTCGGGCGCCTGGTCCCAGGCCGCCTTCCCGTACGCCTGCACGAAATACGGGTAACCGTCGGCCCTTTGGTACAGCGAATCGAGCGCCTCGGAGGTGAACTTCACCTCCTCACGCTCGGCGGGCGCGATCAGCGCCTGATCCGCCGACTCCCGGTCGAGCCGATCGATGCGGTGATAGCTGAACAGACGCTCGGAATAGCTCTTCGAGGCCGACAGCACCGCGGGCAGGTGCGGCAGACCCGCACCGACCACGATCAACGGCGCGGCATCCTGGCTCAATTCATGGCAGGCGCCGCAGATCGCCGACACATCGGCGGGCCCCAGATCTTGCATCTCGTCGATGAATATGCCGATGCCCACGCCGATCGCGGCGGCGAGCGCCGCGGCCTCCTTGAACAACTCGATCAGATCGATCTCGATATCGCCGGAATCGGCCCGGCCGGTCACCGCGGGCACATCGATACCAGGCTGCCAGCGTTCCCGCATGCCCTTGTCGGCGGTGGCGCGCAACGCGAAAGCCTTGAGGATGCCGAGGAAATCGTCGACCTGTTCCGGATTGCGATGCGCCATCGCGACCGCGCGCACCGCCATGTGCAGCGCCGAGGACAGCGGCCTGCGCAGATCCTGATCGGGCCGTGCCTCGATCTTGCCGGTACCCCAGCCGCGCGACACCGCGGCCGACCGAAGCTGATTGAGCAGCACGGTCTTTCCCACTCCACGCAGCCCGGTGAGCATCACACTGCGCTCGGGCCGCCCGCGTGCCACCCGTTCCAGGACGATGTCGAAGGCGGCGAGTTGCTTGTCGCGCCCGGCCAATTCGGGCGGACGCTGACCGGCGCCGGGAGCATAGGGATTGCGCACGGGGTCCATGCCTGGCAACCGTAGCGCGTGTGCACGGCAGAATCTCGGTAACTCTGTGCCGTGTCCTAGATACTGCTAGCGAACCCGAGAAAGAACGGAGCCCGATGTTCGAGGAGCCAAGCTCGGAGCAACCATCGCGAGACGAGGACGCCACGTCACCGGTCTACCTGACGCCCGCCCAGGTCGTCGCCGGCTGGCGGGTGCCACCCGGCGCGCACCGGGCCGACACCATCAAGCGTGGCGTGCTGGCAGCCCTCGCGGCGGGAACCGGCGACATGAACCCCGTGGAGGCCGTCGCCCACATCGCCATCGGTCCGGTCGTCGCGGCGCTGGGCCGCCTCGAGGCCGACCTCGCCGATGCCCGCAGCCGCATCGCCGAACTCGAACAGGCGCTGCGCGACCGCGACGGGCAGTGACATCGGGAGACCGCGCGACATCGGGAGACCGGACCGTTATCCCTCTCGACACGCCGTGGCAGCGCGCTGAACAGGGCTTTGGCTGCAGCGGGAAAACAACTTGCGGGCACCGCTGGACACCGTGGATCACAGGCCGTAATCTTCTCGTGACTTAGTGGAGTCTGTCGCTTCGTCAGAGAAGCGGCGCCACGGGTCACCGCCGAATAGTCGTGTTTCCCAAGCGAACACGACAGCGCGGCGGGTGAGCAGCAAGATCGGAGACTCGTCTCGGTGGGTAAACACAGCTTGCAGCGGGATTCTCGTCTGCCGAATTCCGTCAAGGGTGCACTCGTCATGGGTGCGGTGGCCGCCACAACCGGTGCGATGCCAGCGATTTCGCAGGCCGCCACGATCAACATTCCGGGCCTCGGCAATTTCGATCTGCCGCCCGAACTCGAACAGCCCGCCCAGCAGGTGGAAAAGCAGCTGCAGTCCATGGTCGCCCCGCAGGGCCAGGCCGCGCCGCAGCTGCCGAGCGTGCAGTTCGACAACCCCTTCGAGCAGCAGCAGCAGTCGGCGGGCAACATCGCCCTCGACGCCGCGCGCAGCAAGCTCGGCGCCTCCTACAACTGGGGCGCCGCGGGCCCGTCGAGCTTCGACTGCTCCGGTCTCGTGCAGTGGGCCTACCGCCAGGCCGGTGTCGAGCTGCCCCGCACCAGCTTCGAGCAGTCCCACGTGGGTGCGCCCGTGTCCTTCGACAACCTGCAGGCCGGTGACATCGTCATCACCAACGGTGGCGGCCACGTCGGCATCTACGCGGGCAACGGCCAGCTGTTGAACGCCGTGCAGTCGGGCACCCCGGTGTCCTACACCCAGCTCTCCGCCGACG
Organism: Nocardia sp. GTS18; assembly: GCF_013839555.1. Lineage (NCBI taxonomy): Bacteria > Bacillati > Actinomycetota > Actinomycetes > Mycobacteriales > Nocardiaceae > Nocardia > Nocardia sp. GTS18. The sequence continues at coordinate 60,726 of NZ_JACBIU010000016.1, forward strand.
ACGTCGTAACGGCACGCCGTATCGTCTAAGGGGTGTCCCCAGCGGAACAACGATCACCCGACCAGGCCCGCATCGATGCGTGGACCTGGTCGGTTCGTCTGTTCAAGACCCGGTCGGCGGCGGCCGATGCCTGCCGCGCCGGGCACGTGCGCGTCAACGGGGTGACGGTGAAACCGGCCCAGCCGGTGCGTCGCGGTGACGAGATCAGGATCCGGCATGCCGGGACCGAACGCATCGTCGTGGTCGAGCAGATCATCCACAAGCGCGTCGGCCCACCCGTGGCCGCCCAGTGCCTGATCGACCGCAGTCCACCGCCCCCACCGAAGGAAGTCCTGGCCACCTTGCCGCGCCGCGATCGTGGTGCGGGCAGGCCGACGAAACGCGAACGCCGCGAGACGGACCGGCTGATGGGACGCATCGACTGATAGCCCGGTATTCGCTGGATGTGGATGCGGAATCATTGCGGTAGTCGGTCGTCGCCGCCATCGCCTACGGTGGCACTCATGGGTGAGCACAGAGCTATGTTGACGACGCTTCTCACCTGTGGTGTCGCCGCGATCGCCTCGGGCCCACGGCTGCTGTGGCCGCGCGGCGCCGACACCCGCTTCCTCGCCGCACTCGAGCAGGCGCCGCTGCCACCGGCCCGGCACACCGTCTCGCTCGCCGCGCTCACCCAGGCCGAGTTGTCGGCACCGACCGCGGCGGTCGTCGAGGGTACCCGGACGTTGCGCTGCACACCACTCACCATGTCGGCCTTCCTGATCCGCCACCCCGAGGCCACCTTCCTGGTCGACCCCGCCCTCTGTGCCGGTGTGCACCAGCGGGTGCTGCCCGAACTCGCCTTCCCCATCGCGCACGTGGTCGCCCTCGACGACCCCGTGCGCGGCCTGAGTGAGGCGCTCGCCGACCACGAACTCACCGGCGCCGACATCGACTTCGTGCTACCGACCCACCTGCACTGGGATCACGTCTCCGGGCTCTACGAGTTGCCCGGCTGGGTGCCGATCCGCGTGCCGGGAGCCGAATACCGCTGGGCCATGGGCGATTCCGGTGCGCCGTTCGCCGTGGCGCGTGGCCCGCTGCGTGGACGGGTGTTCGACCTGTACGACCTCGACGGCCCACCGGTACTCACCTTCCGTCGCAGCCACGACCTGTTCGGCGACGGTTCGGTCCTCATCGTCGACCTGGTCGGCCACACGCCCGGCAGCGTCGGCGTACTCCTGGCCGTGGACGACGGCAGCCGTGTGCTGCTGGCGGGCGACGCGGTGTGGAGCAGGCGGCAGATCGAACTGATCCGCGAAAAGGCGCCGATTCCCGGCGATTTCGTCGACCACGACCGCACCGCCGCGTTCGAGACCATCCACCGCCTGCACGCCCTGCCGCCGGAGATCGAAGTGATCCCCGCCCACGACCGCGCCGCCGTCAACGCCCGCGTCGCCGCATCCTGACCGCGCGAGCAGGTCAACGGGCCGCGAGTCCTTCGGCGACGCTGGAATACTTGGGCTGCCAACCCAATTCCGCGTGCGCGAGTTCGCTGGATATCCGCATCGACGTATCACCCATCAGTGCGGCGATATAGGGCACACCGAGCCGGATCAGCCACAGCGGCAACCGGATCGGCCGCGGCGCCTGCTTGCTGTGCCGCACCAGGCGGAAGAACTCACCCCAGGTGATCGGGGTGTCGTCGGCCAGGTTGTAGGCGCGACCGGCGACCCCGCGTTCCAGCGCGGCCACCGTCGCGGCGGCGGCGTCCTCGGTGTGCAGCCAGCTGTTCACCCCGCCCTCTCCGCGCGGGCCCACCGGCTGATGCTTGCGCATCATGTCGCCGAAGAGGTCGCTGAACGCGCCCGGACCGTAGAACAGCCCGTAGCGCAACGCGATCGCCTCGAGGCCGGGCGCCGCGAACGCCTGCTCCTCCGCCGACACGCACGCCCGCACGACTTCGTCGGCCACGCCGCCGTCGTACACGCCGAACGTGTCGCGTTCGGTGAGCGGAACCGTGCCGTGGTCGCGGTAGCCGTAGCCGAGGATCAGCGACTGGGTGAGAAAGCGCCGCGCACCGACCAGCTCGGCCGCCTCGAGCAGATGGGCGGAACCGACCGTGCGCAACAGGCCGGTCGGATCGTCGGCGGGGATGCGGCGCTGGGGCTTGGCATCGCGCAGCGCGGTGGCCTGATGGATCACCGCGTCGGCGCGCAGACCGTCCAGCGCGCGCAGCAGTGCGTCGCGGTCGAGGACATCGGCGGTGAGGGGTTCGGCACCGAGTTCGCGAACCAGCCCGTGGTTGGCCGGGTTGCGCACGATGGCGGTGACAGTGTGCCCGTGGGCGGTGAGTGCGCGGATCAGAGGGCGCCCGATGGCACCGGTCGCCCCGGCGAGCAGAACCTGCATGATCGTTCCTTCCGATGAGGTAGTTCCTTGCTTCCTGGACGGGACGCGGCGTCGTAATGTGACGGTCTGTGACCCGGTTCACGCTGGTCAAAGGCGACTACGAGATTGGGTGATGTCACGGCGGTTCCACGGCGTGTCGGTGTGTATCGTGCGGCTCATGCGAGTCGACGGGCGGGAGATCCCGGTCACGGGGAGTCTCCTGCAGCCGAGGATCAGGCGGACGAGTGACATCGTCCGCGTGGTCGCGGCGTCGTTGGGCGTCGGCGTCGTGGTGGCGGGTTCGCTCATCACCCGGCCCGAATGGCTGGCGCTGGAACGGTCCGTCGCCAAGATCGTCGACTTCCTCAGTCCCGAGCAGTCGACGCTGGTCTATCTGATCTACGGGATGCTCATCCTGGCGTTGCCGTTCGCCATCTTCATCGAACTCGTGGTGCGCCGGCAGTGGAAACTGCTGTTCGGCTACGGCGCGGCGGGATTGCTCGCGGTGCTGGCCCTGTCGATCACCGGGGCGGGCATCTCCACGCCCAAATGGCATCTGCCGGTGCCCGACCGGTTCGACACGTTCCTTTCCCAGTTCCTCGACGATCCGCGCTGGATCGCGATGCTCGCCGCCATGCTCACCGTGTCGAGCCCGTGGTTGCCGGTGCGGCCGAGGCGCTGGATGTGGTTTCTGCTGCTGATGTTCGCGCCGATCCACCTGGTGGTGAGTTCGGTGGTGCCCGCGCGGGCGATGCTCGGTCTGGTCGTCGGCTGGCTGGTCGGCGCCGTGATCGTCTGGCTGGTCGGCACACCCGCACTCGAGGTGCCCCTCGACGCCGCCGTGCGGGTGCTGGCCGAACGCGGCTACACGGTGAACTCGTTCCGGGTGGTCCGCCCCGCCGGTCGCGGGCCGCTGCTGCTCGCCACCGCCGTCGACGGGCCCGAATCCGAACTCATCGTCGAGCTGTACGGCAAGAACCAGCGCAGTTTCGGTGCCATCCGCCAGCTGTGGCGCTGGCTCACCTTCCGCTCCAGCGAGACCGCGCCACTACACGGCTCGCTGCACCGCGCGGTGGAACATCGAGCGCTGCTCGGTATCGCCATCGGCGATCTCGGCATGGCCTCGGCGCATCAGGTCGCGGTGGCGAGCCTGAACCGTGGCTGGATGCTGTACGCGCACACCGTCCCTCGCGGCACCCCCTTGCGCAAGCTCTCCGCGCAGGTGCTGCCCGGGGTGTGGCGCTCGCTGGTCCGCCTGCACGACAACCAGATCAGCCACGGCGACCTGCGCCCCGATCATGTGCGAATGTGCCAGGGCGACACCCTGTTCAACGGTTTCGCCGCCGCCGAATTCGGGGCGTCGGACTCCCAGCGCCAAACCGATATCGCGCAGCTGCTCGTGTCGACCACCGCGCTGTTCGGCAAGCACGAGGCCGTGTCGGCGGCCGTCGCCGTACTCGGCGAGAGCGCCGTCGTCACCGCCGCGGGCAGGCTCACCAAATCGGCCATGCCGGCGGGCATCCGCAAGACGGTGCCGAAGTGGGCCAAGGTGATGGCCACCGCGCGGGAAGAGGTGCGGGAGCAGACCGGTCACGACCGCATCGGCTCCGAACAGCTCACCCGGTTCACCCGCAATCAGGTGATCCAGCTGGTGCTGCTCGTCGCGCTCGTCTACGTTGCCTACCCGTTCTTCAGCCAGGTGCCCACGTTCTTCAGCCAGCTGCGCACCCTGAATTGGTGGTGGGCGCTGCTCGGTCTGGTCATCACCGCGTTCACCTACGTCGGCGCGGCGGCCGCGCTCGGCGCCTGTGCCGATGGGCTGGTCCGGGTCCGTGACCTGTTCCTCGAACAGTTCGCCAACACCTTCGTCGCCACCACCACCCCGGCCGGTGTCGGCGGACTCGCCCTGAGCGTGCGGTTCCTCGTGCAGGCGGGCATGTCGACCGCGCGGGCCACCGGCGCTGTCGCCCTGCAGCAGTCCATGCAGGTGCTCACCCACCTGGTGCTGCTCGTCGTGTTCAGTGTCGTCGCTGGCACTTCGACCAACCTCGCCCACATCGTGCCCGACGCCACCGTGCTGTACCTGGCCGCGGGGGTGGGCGTCGGGTTGATCGGCGCGTTCATGTTCGTGCCGAAACTGCGCCGCTGGGTGAACCATTCGGTGTGGCCGCAGATCCGGGAGGTGGTGGGCGAGGTCGTCGCGCTCGCCCGCAACCCGATGCGGTTCTCCGTGATCGTCGGCGGGTCGGCGGTGATCACGCTCGGTAAGGCATTCGTGCTGTGGGTGAGCGTCGAGGCCTTCGGTGGCGGAACCGATTTCGTGGCCGTCACGATCGTCACCATGATCGGCGGCACCCTCGCCTCGGCCGCGCCGACCCCCGGCGGTGTCGGCGCGGTGGAAGCGGCCCTGATCGGTGGTCTGGCCGCCTTCGGGGTGCCCGCCGAGATCGCGGTGCCGGCCGTGCTGCTCTATCGCGTGCTCACCTGCTGGATCCCGGTGGCGCTCGGCTGGCCGATCATGCGCTGGATGGGCGAGAAGAACATGATCTAGTTCGCCCGCAGCGCGATGGTGAGCCCGTCTTTCTCGCAGACCGACGGGACGGCCGGGTCGGGCTGGGCGCGGCAGCTCCAGCCGTCGACCTCGAGCTCGTCGGACGGCTGGATCGTCGTCACGTAGGTGGCGGCGACGTCGATCGCCTCGGTGCAGCCGGGTCGGCCCGCAGGCGAGCCGACGGCGATCACCGTGCGGGTGCCGCCGACAGCGTCGGTGACCGGCCCGCAGTCCACGTCCTCGACGGGCTCGTCGGGGGCCGCGCTCGTGGTCCTCGACGCGGTGGCAGTCGCCCTGGTCGTGCTCGATGCCGCTGCGCGGGTCGACTCGACGATCTCACTCGGCGGGGCGATCACCTGGGCCGATGTGGTCGGCGCGACGGTGCTGCTCGGGTGTGCGGACCGATTGCCGGAGTCCTCACCACAGCCGGAAGTTCCGGCGATCACGGTGAGCGCGGCGACCGCACACGCGACGAAATGAATCTGCTTCAACGCATCCTCCAGAGTCTGGGGTCCCGCCGATACGTGCGCATTCAATCACGATGCGGCGCAACGCTGTCTGATCCGCGCGCAGCCGAATCGGGAATTCTCGCTGCCCGAATCGTCGGTTGCCTGCCGGTCGCTGAACATGCCGGTCGGTCGGATCGGTTTGCTGATCGGCCGGGGTGGGGAATCACCGCGAGGATTGCCGACCGTGCCAAGCGTCGTGTCCAGCGCCTAAGCTGTCTGGGACGTAGCCGGATCATGACCGAGAGGTGTTTCTTCGATGGGATCCCGGACGGTGGTCGCCGACGTCGCCGACGAGCTGGCCCGCCGTGTCGCCACCGGCGAGTACCGGCCGGGCGAGCTGATGCCCTCGGTGCGCCAGGTCGCGGACGAATTCGGGATGAACCGGGCCACCGCCCAGCTCACCCTCGGCAGGCTCGAGTCCTACGGCTTCGTCGAGGCGCGCCGCGGCAAGGGCTTCACCATTCGCGATGTGCGTTCCGAAGGCGGGATGGACGCCTACCGGCACCTGTTCCGCTTCTCCCTGTCGGCGCCGGATATCGCGGCGGAGATGTTCGCCGACATCGTCGAGGTGGAACGCGGCATCGTGCTCGAGGCCTTGCTCACCTACACCGGCGCGGCGAAAACGCTCGACCACCGCGACTTCGCCGCAACCGTCGACGAGCTGGAGGCGCTCGCCCGCCACACCGTGCCCGACTATCCGCGCATCATCGCCACCGAGATCGCCCTGATCCGGCGGATACTCGGTGCGCTCGGGATGAGCATGCAGCGCGCGGTGCTCAACACGATCGGCGACATGGTCGCCGAGGTGCCCGAGGCGGTCACCGCCTACTTCGCCGTCGCCGCCGACCTGCACGTGCTCGTCTGGCGTGCGCTGCTCGCGGTGTGGGAGTCGGGCTCCGAGCCGACAGAGGCGCAATCGGCCCTGTTCGTCGACCTTTTCGCGCTGTACCACGAGAAGGTGATCGCCCGGTTCGACGATCTGCTCGGCATCACCGCCCCTGCGGCCGAGGCCGAATCAGCCTGAGCTGTCTGGGTCGCCGTGGCGGCGGGCGTCGGCGGCGTGCCGCGCGTCGGCCGTGTGATGCCACGGCAGGTGCGCTCTCGGCACGATCGAATCGAGGATCGGTCCGACGTGCGGCGGGTAGGAGGCCCGCAGGCCCGAACCGACCATCACGCCGAGCGCGATCGACATCACCGACAGCAATGCCGAGGCAATCACTTCCAGTCCGCCGCTCGCGGCACCACCATGGGTGCGCAGCACCAGCTCCGAGATGCCGGTGAGGCTGATGCCGCCGGGCACGAGCATCCAGAACGCGGGCAGGAAAGCCACCTGCGTCGGCGGTGCGTTCTTGCGGTTCCGGATCAGATAGGCCGCGGGCACGGCGACGAGACCGCCGAGAAACGTGCCGGTCAGCGGGCCCGACAGCGCCTTTCCGGCGAACTGCGCGAGATAGGTGATGTAGAGGACGAGCAGCAGCCAGCCCACCGAATTCTGCGGCGCGCTCGACCGCCACGAATGCCCGTACCCGATCAGCAGCACCCCGAGCAGTGGTGCCCACCAACCCAATTGGGCCGAACTCACCGGAACCGTCTGTAACTGCCCGAGCAGACTGATACCGACGAACAGCCCGAAAGCCAACAGGAACAGCATGTTGATGCCGTAGACCAGCCGGCTGGCCCCCGCCACCATCGACCCGGTCGACAGCTCGATCGTGCCGTTGGTGAGCATGGCCCCGGGCAGCAGCGTCGCCACGGCGGGGATCAGCAACTGCTGCGGCTGACCACCGGCCAGCGCGCCGGGGAACCCGAACGACAGCATCGCGACCACGGCCGCCGCGACCACCGGCAACGACGACTTCAACAGCCGGAATCGGTCGGCCAGCTGGGTGAGCAACCCGACGATCAGCCCGAGCACCACGTACCCGACCAGTGCCCGCGCCCCGGGATTGAGCATCATGCCGATACCGACTGTCAGCACCACGTGACCGAGCAGGATCACCAACGGCGGACTGCCCGGTTTCGCCGACAGGATCTTGTCGAGGTCGGCCGATGCCTCGGCCGGCGGCGGCGCGTCCTGCTCGATCTTGTCGATGAGCTTGTAGAGCCCGGCGATCTGGTCGAGCGGCAGGGTGCCGACCCGCGCGTCGAGCATGTCGACCGCGGATCCCTCGTGCGTGCGAACGCGCACGAACACCGCCGTGGGCAGCACCATGAAATGGATGTTGTCGGTGGCGTATCGCTTGGACAGCCGGTCGAGGATCTGCTGCACACCCTGGGAGGTCTCGCCCGAGCCGACCAGCGCCACGCCGAGGCGGCACAGCAGGTTCAGCAGATCGGCCGGTACCGGTGGGTCGTCCACCGGCGCCGGCCGGCCGGGGTACTGCGCGCGGGTGGTCGCCACTGCCTCGGCGACTCGCTTGCGCGCCGCCGCCCACGTGCTGATCCTGTGTTCGGAAGCCATGTCACCGCCGTCCGCAACCGTTGGGCACTGTGCACCTGGGTGAGATACCGCGAGTCTAGGCGAGCAGTGCCGCTGACACGGTGTGGCGCCGGCAACCTACCGGCATCCGGACGGTCAGGAGTTGAGAGTGCTGAGCCGATCGCACGCGGTGACGTATTCGTTCACCAGTCGCTCGATCACGTCGGCACTGCGCTCCACCTTGTTCATCATGCCGACCACCTGGCCCACCGGATTGAAGTTCACGTCCTTGGCGGCCTCGGGGTAGCGGTGTCCGCGCTTGACGCCGTCGAGGGCCACCATCATCTGCAGCGGCATCGGCAGCGGGTCGGGAGTGTCGGTCGATTCCCAGGCGTCGGTCCAGTCGTTGCGCAGCATGCGGCACGGCTTGCCCGTCCACGACCGCGAGCGGATGGTGGAGTGGCTGTCGGCCTCGAGGTAGGTCTCCATCTGCGCGGGTGGCACATTGGCCTCCTCGACTGTGAGCCACAGCGAGCCCGTCCACGCACCCGCCGCGCCCATCGCCAGCGCCGCCGCGACCTGCGCTCCGTTGCCGATACCACCGGCCGCCAGCACCGGCGTGTCGCCGATCGCCTCGATCACCTGCGGCCACAGCACCAGCGAGGACACCTCGCCGCAGTGCCCGCCGCCCTCGGTGCCCTGGCATACCACGAAGTCCAGGCCCGCGGCCTTGTGGTTCATCGCGTGCTTCACCGAACCGCACAGCGCGCCGATCACCCGGCCGGAGTCCTGGATGCGCTTGATGACATCGTCGGGCGGGGTGCCGAGTGCGTTGGCGACGAGCTTGGCCTTGGGGTGGTTCAGGATGACGTCGACCTGCGGGCCGGCGGTGGTCGCGGTCCAGCCGAGCAGCTCGTTGTGGTGTTCGCCGTCGGGCAGCGGCGGCACGTTGTGGTCGGAGAGGATCTGCTGGGCGAAGTCGCGATGGCCCTGCGGAACCATCTGCGCCAGTTGCTTTTCCAGCTGCTCGGGGGGTCAGGCCGTCGACACCCTTGCCCTCGTACTTCGAGGGGATCACCAGGTCGACGCCGTAGATGCCGTTGACGTGTTCATCGAGCCAAGCCAGCTCCACCTCGAGCTGTTCGGCGGTGAAGCCGACCGCGCCGAGCACCCCGAGTCCGCCCGCATTGCTCACCGCCGCCACGACGTCGCGGCAGTGGGTGAAGGCGAAGATCGGGAATTCGATGCCGAGCTGTTCGCAGAATTCGGTACGCATACCGAACTGTAACACGTTCTAGTTTGGTGGAGAATGCCCAATTTCTAGAGTGCCGCGTCCTCCAGTGCCGACAGCGAATCCTCCAGGTGGTCGAGCAATCGATGCAGGTCGGGCAGGGTGCGGCGGCAGCCGACCAGGCCGAAATCGAGGTTGTCGGCATTGGAGGTGAGGGTGATGTTCACGGCCTGGCTGTCCAGTGGGATGGAGAGCGGGAAGACCGCGTCCAGCCGCGCGCCGTTCCAGTACATCGATTCGCGCGGACCTGGCACATTGGAGATGACGATGTTGAACGGCGGCGCCGTCATCGACGCGAAGCCCGGGAGCAGCATCGCCGCCATCGGGCTCACCACCGCCCCGGACACGGCGAGCGTCTGCAACGGGCCGAGACCGTGATACACCTGCTTGTTGCGCCGCATCGAATCGCTCACCACCCGAAGGCGTTCGGCCGGGTCCTCGATATCGGTACCGAGATTGCACAGCAGCGCAGCAACTTTCACGCCCTGCGTGTCGAGGTCGTCCTCGTCGCGCAACGACACCGGAACCATCGCGATCAGCGGCTTGTCCGGTAAGGCGCTGTGCTCCAGCAGGTATGCGCGCAGCGCGCCGGCCGACATCGCGAGCACCACATCGTTGAGGGTGGTGCCGGTCGCCTTCTTCACCTGCTTGAGCCGATCCAACGACCAGCTGCGCACCGCGCACTTACGGGCGCCACCGATCGGCACGTTCAGCAGGGTGCGCGGCGCCTCGAACGGCAGGGTGAGCTGCTGCTCGAGCAGTCCGGTCCGGGTGGCTTTCAGCAGCGCGGCCGCCGACGAACTCGCCGACGACAGCGCTCCGAGCAATCCCGTCTTCGGCTCCTGGGTTCGCGGTGTGCGCTCCTTGCGCGGCAGGTTCCACGGCACGGTCACCTCGGTCGCGAACGGGTCGGTGGTGAGGGTGCGCTGCATGATCCGCTGGGCGGAGACCCCGTCGATCAACGCGTGGTGCATCTTCGCGTACAACGCGAAGCGGCCGTCGGCCAGACCTTCGATGAAATGCATCTCCCACATCGGGCGGTGCCGGTCGAGCAGCGCGCTGTGCAGGGTCGAGACGTGGTCGAGCAGCTGGTCCATCCCGCCGGGCGCGGGCAGTGCGCTGTGCTGCAGGTGATAATCCAGGTCGACCTCGTCGTCCTGGGTCCACGCCAGCTGCGGAGCACCCAGCCAGGTGGCGGGCCGCCTGCTGAAGGTGGGCCGAACGGTGTTGTCGGCCAGTAGCGTTTCGCGCAGTTCGCGAAGATAGTCCGGCCCGGCATCCTCGGGCGGTTCGAACAGTTGCAGTGACCCGACGTGCATCGGGTGTTCCCGAGATTCCGCGAGCAAGAACAGCGCATCCAACGGCGCTATGAGATCCATGCGAGATCGCCCCCTGACGACAGGTGATGGCAAAGATTTCAGATGATCGACCACGCTGTCGGGTACGGCACCCCTGCGTGCCGTATGTATCCACGCTACCCGGTGGTACGGGTGACGTCAGCCGAACGTCGCGACCCTGCCGAACTTCCACAGCGCACCACTGCTTCACCTCGTACTGGGAAACAGCGGTCCGGACGAGCACACCGAGCCGCGAATCAGTGCGCCCGTCGGTCTCGCATGCGAAGGCGGATCAGGCCCTGACCGTTTCGGCTTCGCGTGGGTCGGCCGCGTCGCGCGGATCGTTGTCCAGTGCGTCGGTCGGGTGCGGTGATTCCGCGATCGGCTGAGTCTCGGTGACCTGTTCGGGTTGGGCCTGGGGGTCAGCGGATTGCGGTGGCACGGAAGGTTGCTGCTCCTGCTCCACGGATTCGGCTGCGTCGGAATGGGCTGTCGGCGACTGGGTTTCGGCAACCACGCGAGCAGGTGCCGGAGCCGGTTCCGCGCCTACGGTTTTCGAGGCGATCTCGATCCCGAGTTCGATCCGGGTGGTCTCCACCAGCGCCCGCTCCTGCTCGGCCGCATGCCGCATCGCCTTCTGCCACAGCGACGCCATCTCCTCGAGCTCCTCGACCGTCGCCTCCACATCGATGTGGAGTTTCAGGCGCTGCATGGTGATGTGCTGGGCGACGGTGAGCGTGCGCAACAGGTCTTCACACTTGTTGGGGATGCGGCGATGGGCAACCACCCGCAATCGAGTGAGCATCCCGCTCGGGCCACCCCAGATCAGCTTGTGGATCTGCGCGCCCGCATTGTCGATCTCCTCGGTCGTCAGCAGTTCCCAATCGCCACAGCTGGCCAGATCGGCCCGCACCGACGCCGAGGTCTCCAGGATCGAAGCGACCGCGGCGAGCACGGCCTCGCGCCGCCACGCCTCGTGATCGCGTTGGTCACCGACCATGTTCGACAGCTCGACATGGCGTTGCGCGGCGTCGAGCGCCTGCCTGCCACGCTCGTCGGCCGCCGCGAGTGCATCGCGGTGGGTTCGGTTGTTGGCGATCACGCCGACCAGAACTGCGCCGGCGACGGGGAGCGAGCCGAGGAGTGGGAGCCACTGAGTCACCCGCCGATCATTGCACCGAGGCCCGTCACAGTCACCATGATCGGCGCGTCGGACCGCGATGTCGGTGCGTTCCCGGCGGGCGCGGACACGAAAAACCCGGTGCGACACGAGGTCACACCGGGTTCTTCGGCGTCGATCAGTTCGTCGCGGTGGTGGACGGCGCGACAGTGGTGCTCGGCGCGACCGTTGTGGTCGGAGCCACCGTTGTGCTCGGCGCGGGCGCCTGGGTGGTGGTTTCCGGGGCGGCGGCCTGGTTGGTCGCCGGCTCTTCGGTGGTGGTCTGCGGGGCCGTCGTGGTGGACGGTGCGACGGTCGACGATTCGACGGTGGTCGACGGCTTCGACGTGCTGGTCGCCGCCTTCGACGTGCTCGACGTGGGCTCGGCGGCCTTCGACGTGCTCGGCGCCGCCGAGGTGGTCGTGGTCGCAGGCTTGGTCGGCGCGGCGAGCGCGGCCGTCACATCGGAGTCCTCCGGAGCCGACTTCGCGTCCACCGTCTCGCCCGCCTGCGCCTGCTTGGCCAGGTGTGTCAGCCAGGCGGCGGCGTACTCCGCCGAGGTCAGCGGCTTACCGTTGGCCGCATCGGAATCGCGCCAGTAGTCGAAGTGATGACCGGTGCCGTTGGGGCCGAGGGTGAGCTGGTACGGATCGCTCAGCGCCACCGGGATGGTGTTCTGGTTCGTCACGATCAGCCCGACGATCTCGTTGAACACCTTCTGCGGCAGGTACGCCAGCGGCGAGATCTTCTCGGCCGCAATCGTGTCCGCCTTCGCCGGCGCCTTCGTCTCACCCGGCTTGTAATCCGGGTCCGACACCTTCAGCAGCACATCGAGGAAGGTTTCGTCGCTGGCCATCCAATTGGGGTTCGCGGCGATATCGGAGAAGGCGGCCATCGCGATCCGGCCCAGGGTGAACGCCATGTCCTGGCCCGTCGCCGGGGTGAGACCGTCGCGTTGCAGATCGTCGACATTGATCTGCCTGCCCACGTTGGCGGCCAGTTGCAGCAGCGAAATGTTCTCCGGCGCGGCACAAGTCAGGTCGCCCTCGGAGCAGAACGAGGCGATCTTGCCGTTGAGGGCGCCGAAGTCGCCGCCCGTGGTGACGCCCTTGCCCGAGATCGGCTTCGTGCCGTCCTGGTACTTCTGGTCGAAACCGTCCGGGTTGGCGAAGGGGTCCTCGGCGCCGATGAACGGGCCCTCACCCGCTCCGCGGCCGGCATCGGCGAACATCACCACACCGAGCACGTCGTCGGGGTCGACCACTCCGTAGCCGTCCGCCGGGTCGTCGTTGCCGATGCTCTCGGCGACGCGGCGAACCACGTCGGCGCCCTCGCTGTAGCCGACGATGGAGAACTTGGTGTCCGGGCACGCCGCGGAGATCTCCCGCATCACCCGCTCGGTGTTGGCGACACCCGCGTTCACCGCGTCCTCGTAGGTCGACATGTCGGCCGGGTACGCGATGTACACCGCCGCGTACTCGCCTTCGGCCAGATCGTCACGTGGCGCGTTCACCACCGGGTCGACCCACACACTGCTGTGGTCGCCCGACAGCGCGGCGGGCAGCGGGTTGCCGTTGGCGTCGAGCAGCATGGCGGTGGTGCCCTCGACCGGGGTGTCGTTGCGTCCGGCCACCGAGATGGTCACCATCTCGCGGCACTCGGTCACCGATGTGGTGAGGGTGTATTCGGGGGAGGCGGGCTTCGATGTCACCGCGAACGACGCGGCGACGATGGCCGCGACCCCCAACGCCGCAGGCGCGGCAACAGCAGAAGCGATGCGATGTTTCGCGAGAAACGCACGCAGATTCATATGTTGATCCCGTTCGAACGACCTACAGGTGGGCAGGCCCCCCGACGGGCCGCATGTCACGAACCATGTCGCCCCCACCTGCAAGATCGTTACTGCGGCGTACGGGGACGTATGCCCCTATTTCCGTGGTCATGCGGGCTCGCTATCGCGGTGAGAGTGGTGGCGCGGCCCGGGTGATAGCGTCCGAATGGAACAATTACGACGTGAACCGACCCGTCATCCCCAGGTAGGACTATGACCTCGCACCTCCCGGCCGACACCGTGCACCTCGCGCTGCTGCCCGGCTTCCTCGACCCGGTGAACCTGCTCAACTCCTTCGGCACCTGGATGCTCGCCGGGCTGCTGCTGGTGGTGTTCATCGAGTCCGGTTTGCTGTTCCCGCTGCTGCCCGGCGATTCCCTGCTGTTCACCGCCGGGTTGATCGCGGCGTCGAAGTCGACCGAGATCGAACCGTTCGCGCCGATCGGGGTGCTGCTCGTGCTGATCCCCGTCGCCGCGATCCTTGGCGACCAGGTCGGGTACGTGATCGGCGCGCGCGGTGGGACCGCGTTGTTCAAGAGCAACGACGCCCGGTTCTTCAAGAAGCGCTATATCGACGAATCCCACGAATTCTTCGAAAAGCACGGACCGATCACCATCGTGCTCGCCCGCTTCGTCCCGATCGTGCGTACCTTCGCGCCCGTCGTGGCCGGCGCGTCGGCCATGCGATACCGCACCTTCGCGCTCTACAACGTGATCGGCGGTGTTGCGTGGGGCGCGGGCGTCACCTACCTCGGTTACCTGCTCGGGCAGATCGCCGTGGTCCGTGACAATGTCGACCTGATCTTCCTGCTCATCGTCGCCGTCTCCGTGCTGCCGATCGTCGTCGAAGTGGTCAAGCGGATGCGCCGCAAGGGTTCTCCCGACGACGACCCCACCGAGCGCGTCAACTCCTGACCGGCCCGGCCGGGAAGTCTGTCGCTTCCCGGCCCCGTCGGCCTCATCCGGCGATTTCGCGCACCGAATCCGCGATCGCCCGGAAATCCTTGCGCAGGATCGCACCGTGATTGCTCGGCACCTTCGCCCCGAGCTCGATGTTCTCGTTGCGGGCGACAGCCGAATCCAACCCCTTGCGGATCTTCTCCTGCTCGTCCTTCTTGCTGCCGAACGACGTTCCCGAAGCGATCACATACCGCACCGGAACTGTGATCGCGTCCAGCACCGGACCCAGCGCACTCTCCCGCGAGAGTTTCCCGAGCTCGATATTGCTCTCGGCCTGCTCGGCCGCTGACAACCGCGGCGTCAACCCCGTCGGCCGCAGCAACGGCATCACCCAGTTCAACCGCTTGAACAGTTTCCGGATCCGCTGCTCCATCGCGTCATCGAGCCAGTCGTACGGAAACGCGCCGTCCACGAGCACCGCCCCGATGGTCCGCTCCGGATTCCGTTGCGCCCAATGCGCTCCCACGACCGCGCCATAGGACCACGCCACGACAATGGCCCGCTCCACGCCCCTGGCCGCGAGCACGGCATCCACATCCCGCACCGCCGCCTCGAACGAGTAGTCCGTGGACGTCTTGGACTTCCGCCCGCGCCCCCGCTCGTCGAAGGTGATGTGCCGGAAGCCGTCACCCAGTTCGGCGATGGTCTTCTTCCAGTAACCCTGGGTAGCGAACTGCCCGTTCAGGTAGATCACCGGAATACCGTCGCCACCGGTGTCGGTCACGGCCAACGCGGTGTCGTCCACCTCGACCATGCCGCTCCACGCATTACCCCGATTTGTTCCCTGAGCAGTCATCACTCTTGCCTTCCAGTTCGTTCTCGCCGTTACGAGAACCACTGTCACGCCACCTCCTGACACCGCCCTGACACCCGACCTACACGCCCGCTGACACGGGGGCGTCCGCCGTTTCCAAGTCCGCTCCTAGTGCCTTCCAAACCCCGGCGCGCATTCTCGGACATACGAGAAAGCCCCAGGAAGGGAAGCCGAAAATGCTTGTTGTCACCGGCCAGATCATTGCCACCGTCGCCGTACTCGCCAATGCCGTCGTCTACGGCACCGACGTCTGCGGGGCGGTGATCATGCGGTCGGTCTACCGGAAGCTCGACGACGCGACCGTGACGGTGAGTGCGGGGTGGGGGCATTACTACGGCGACAAACGGATGCCGGTCGTCGGTGCGGGCGGCATCGTCACCGCCGTACTCACCCTGCTGATCGCGCTGCTCGCCGGCCAACTCGGCGCCGCCGTGGCGGCAGGTCTCGCGGTAGCCGCGCTACTCACCTGGCTCGCCCTCTACGTGCGCATCGCCAAGCCGATCAATTCCCGGCAGACCGCCGCCGCCCTGAGCGGCATCATCCCCGCCGATGCCCGTGCACTGCAGGACAAGTGGGACAGCATCCTGAAATACCGGGTAACCCTGCAGTTCACCGCCATCGCCGCCCTGTGCACCGCACTGATCCTGTTCTGATCCGCATCCACCCGACCGGATCATCTCCTGGTGCATCGATGGCGACCCCTTCGACTTCACCAGTCGCGCAGCCTGGCTGTAGATATCTTCTGGGTAAGCGCACCGCCGAAAAACGTTGCGTCCCTTCGCTCCGAAAGTCGTGACCCGATGAAATTCGCATTGCTGCGTGCGCTCGCCTTGCTCGCCACCGGCCTACTCGTCGGCGCCTTCGGTTACGGCGCCGCGAATCTGATCCCGACGTTCCACCGGGTGCCGCTACAGATGCGCCTCGAATTCCACACCGAGCTGATGCGCAACAACAGCATCAGCATGCAACTCACCATGGCCGTGGCCGCACTGAGCTGCCTCGTCCTCGCCGTGGTGTCAGCCCACCGCGAACGTCTACTCGCCGCTGCGGCAACAGTCTTCGTGATCGGCTCGTTCCTGATCACCCGCCTCGGCAACGTGCCGATCAACCACCGGATCAACGACTGGGCGCGCAACGGTGTCTCCGCCGACTACACCACCCTGCTCACCCGCTGGGACATCTTCCACTTCCTGCGCACCGGAACAGCATTGGTTGCGTTCGTGCTGATCATCACGCTGGTAGTGGCGGCGCCGAGGAAGCGGTAGGTCGGTGCGCGCGACGACCCCCCGCGCACCGATCAGCCGTAGGACTAGGTATCCGCGAGGATTTCGAATCCATCGAGGATGGTGGCGATGTCAGGTCCTAGGTTTTCCAGGTCGGTCACCTTGGTTCGACCGGTCAGTTGGATCGTCATGACACCGCCGCCACAGCTGCATACGATTTGACGTCGGTCTTCCCACCAGTCTTCCGACGAGTTGGTAAAAGTGCCGACGACACGCCGCCCGTTCCGGCCGCAGGGAGCGATGGGCTCATCGACCTGAATCAGTTGGCCAGGGGGGAGATTCGACTTCCTGTGGAGGCTTTCGAGAGCATCCTCCTCGGTCGCTGACGGGCCGGAAATGGAGATGGTGACCATCGCCGTGGGTGCGGCGAAGCTCTTCGGGACCCGATCCCTACGCCAGAGAGACAGGCCGTCGCTCCCCGTATCGGGTACTTCGTTGCGTACCCACCCCGGCAATTCTGGAACCAGCAGTTCGAACCCATGATGAGGTGAGGACCCGACCGCGAACACCCGGCCTGAGGCAGCGTGAGCATCACACGAGTTGTTGGCCTGGGGCGCATGACCTCGTGAGGTCGAGGTGGGTGCGAGCGGTTCATGACTGGTTGGGGGAGCGCAGGCCGCGGCAAATGCCAGAGCGAGCAGACCGACGGATGCCCGGCGCGCGATACGCAGCACATCGCTCGGAGCCTCTTGCAAAAAATCAGCCCCGTGCCATATCCACGAACCGGCTCAAATGCAGCTGGTGCGCGACGGTGATCGTGGCTGTCGGACCGTTACGGTGCTTGCCGACGATGAGGTCTGCCTCGCCGCCGCGTGGGTCGTCACGTTCGAACGCGTCCGGGCGGTGCAGCAGGATGACCATGTCGGCGTCCTGCTCGAGCGAGCCGGACTCGCGGAGGTCGGACACCATGGGGCGCTTGTCGGTTCGCTGTTCCGGACCACGGTTCAGCTGGGAGATCGCGATCACGGGAACTTCGAGTTCCTTGGCGAGCAGCTTGAGGTGACGCGAGAATTCCGAGACTTCCTGCTGCCGGGACTCGACCTTCTTGCCCGAGCTCATCAGCTGCAGGTAGTCCACCACAACGAGTTTCAGGTCATGACGCTGCTTGAGCCGCCGCGCCTTCGCCCGGATTTCCATCATCGTCAGGTTCGGCGAATCATCCACGAACAGCGGCGCCTCACTGATCTCACTCATCCGCCGCGCGAGCTTCGTCCAGTCGTCATCACTCATCCGGCCCGACCGCATATCGCCCAGCTTGATCTTCGCCTCGGCCGAGAGCAGACGCATCACAATCTCGGTCCGGCTCATTTCGAGCGAGAAAATAACACTGGCCATGCCGTGCTTGATCGAGCAACTACGCATGAAATCCATTCCCAGGGTCGATTTGCCGACGCCAGGCCTGGCCGCGACGATGATCATCTGACCCGGGTGTAGACCGTTGGTGAGCTCGTCCAGTTCGGTGAAGCCCGTGGGGACGCCGAGGGAGAGTCCGCCTCGGGAGGCGATGGAGTCGATTTCGTCCATCGTCGGCTGGAGGAGTTCTTCTAGGGGGGTGAAGTCCTCGGTGGTGCGGCGTTCGGTGACCTCGTAGATCTCGGCCTGGGCGCGGTCGACGACCTCGGCGACGTCCTGGCCGTCGGCGCCCGCATAGCCGAACTGGACGATGCGGGTGCCCGCCTCGACCAGGCGGCGCAGGATGGCCTTCTCGGCGACGATTTCGGCGTAGAAGCCGGCATTGGCGGCGGTGGGGACGGTCTGGGTGAGGGTGACCAGGTAGGCGGGGCCGCCGATGCGTTTCAGTTCGCCACGACGGTCGAGGCCCGCGGCGACGGTGACGGGGTCGGCGGGTTCGCCGCGACCGTACAGGTCGAGGATGGTGTCGTAGACGGCCTGGTGGGCGGGGCGGTAGAAGTCGCCGGGACGCAGCACCTCCACCACGTCGGCGATGGCGTCCTTGCTGAGCAGCATGCCGCCGAGGACGGACTGTTCGGCAGCCATGTCGTGCGGGGGCTGACGGCCGAAGTCCTCGCCCGGGGGCTCGGGTGGAAACTCGGTATGCGCGCGGTCACCGGTGGTAGTCACCAGAATCGACCGTCCTCTCTGCCCGCAGAACCGGGGGTTTCACATCGATGTACTCGTTGTACTCCCGGGCACCGACACGAGTGCCAGCAATCGGTTCCCTGCACGATTCCCGGGGTCACGTGCGAGGCGATGCGATGAACCTAGGCGACGTTTTCGAGCCACGCCAAACCGACATGTGCACACAACTGTGGATAACTTGGGGGTAGTTCACCTGTTGTTGTGCAGCCCCTGTGGAAAACGTGGGGAAAACCCAGGTCAGTGCGGTAGAACGCCCTGATAGATCGCCCTTTACCAGACTCCGGCCCTGTGGATTAAAGAAGTTGCGGCGTGTCGTCCAACGTGAACAACCGGGCGTGTTGGGTAAACAGCGGGCGTTCACGTTATGACCGGAGTCACAATTCTGCCGGTCGGTTTCCTCGGTAATCCACAGGCTGAATAACAGGAGGTCAGGCAGTTGCCGACTGTGGGCCGGGTTACCCGACCACGATGAACCCGAATCCCGGCTACTCGCCAGCTATCGGAGAAGATCTCTCGACAAGGGCAGCAGAAACCACCCCCGTGACAACACGGGGGTGGTTTCCGGCGAAACTAGTTCGCAGCGACCTCGAGGTCGAACTTGGCAACCACATCGGGGTGCAGGTGCACCGCGATGCCGTGCTTGCCGGTCGCCTTGATGTGCGACTTCGGCAGCTCGATGCTGCGCTTGTCGACCACGGGGCCACCGGCGGCCTTGATGGCCGAAGCCACGTCGGCGGTGGTGACCGAACCGAACAGCTTGCCGCTGTCGGCGGTCTTCACGGCCAGCGAGACACCGGTCAGGCCCTCGATAGCCTGCTTCAGCTCGTTGGCGTGATCCAGGTCGCGCACCTTGCGGGCGTCCTGGGCGCGGCGGATGCCGTCGACCTGCTTCTGGGCGCCACGGGTGGCCTGGATGGCCAGACCGCGGGGCAGCAGGAAGTTGCGGCCGTAGCCGTCCTTGACCTCGACAAGGTCGCCGGGGGCGCCGAGATTGTCGACATCAGCAGTGAGGATGAGCTTCATCTGTCCGACTCCCTTTCTCAGCGAGCAGTCGACACGTAAGGCAGCAGAGCCACCTCACGCGAGTTCTTGACGGCAACGGCGATGTCACGCTGGTGCTGCACGCAGTTGCCGGTGACGCGGCGGGCGCGGATCTTGCCGCGATCGCTGACGTACTTACGCAGCAGCGTGGTGTCCTTGTAATCGATATTGACGATTCCGGACTTGCTTTCCTTGCAGAAAGCGCAGGCCTTCTTCTTCAGTACCTTTTCGCGCGCGGGCGCTTTAGGCATGGTTTTCTCTCCGTACTATGAGTGCCGTTCGATCAGAACGGCGGTTCGTCATCCATGCGGCCGCCGCCCCCGAAGGAGCCGGCCGCGGGCGCGCTACCCCACGGGTCGTCGTCGCCGGCATTACCTGCCGGGCGTCCGCCGCCACTGTTGGCGTTGTAGCCGCCTGCGCTTGCACCACCACCGGCATTACCGGAACCACCACCGAAGCCACCGCCTCCGCCACCACGACCGGCCTTGGAGACCTTCGCGGTCGCGTACCGCAGCGACGGGCCGACCTCGTCGACCTCGAGCTCGACGACCGTGCGCTTCTCACCCTCGCGGGTTTCGTAGGAGCGCTGCTTGAGCCGTCCGCTCACGATCACGCGAGCGCCTCGGGTCAGGCTTTCGGCGACGTTCTCCGCTGCTTCGCGCCAGATGTTGCAGCGCAGAAACAGTGCCTCGCCGTCTTTCCATTCGTTCGAATTGCGATCGAACACACGGGGAGTCGAAGCGACGGTGAAATTAGCCACCGCTGCGCCCGCGGGCGTGAAACGAAGCTCGGGGTCTGCCGTCAAGTTTCCGATGACGGTGATGACCGTGTCGCCTGCCATGGGGTTCCTCCTGCTCGGGGTGCAGTCCACATCTCGGGATTTGCGCTGAGCCTAAAGCCAGGCTCCGACACAAAAGATGTGAACTACTTGTCGTTGCGCAGAACCTTGGTGCGCAGCACCGTCTCGTTCAGGCCCAGCTGGCGGTCGAGCTCGCTCACGGTGGCCGGGGTCGCGGTCAGGTTGACGATCGCGTAGATGCCTTCGGCCTGCTTGGCGATTTCGTAGGCGAGCCGGCGGCGGCCCCAGATGTCGACCTTGTCGAGCTTGCCGCCCTCGGTCTTCACGACCGAGAACAGAGTATCCAGGGACTGCCCGACGATGCGCTCGTCCAGGCTGGGGTCGAGGATGACCATCACTTCATATTGACGCACGGACCAATCACCTCCTGTGGACTGGTAAACGGCCACGGACTTTCCGTGGCAGGAGGGTTCGTTGCGTCAGCAACCCGACAAGGCTACATGAGCCGCTGAGTGGAATCGAAACCGGTCGGCGCGGCGGGTGATCGCCGGGCTCCGGCGCCGGTTCCGCTTAATGTGGTCGACATGACCACGGCCGTACCGCAGCAGCATTCGGCACGCCGTGCGGCGACAGCCACGGCGCTGACCTTCCTGATCGTGCTGTTGTGCGGGCTCACCCTCGCCCTGGCGTATGCGAACAAGGCCCGGTGCGCGGGCGGCGCGATCGACGAATCGGGCCGCAGCCTGGTCTTCGAGGAGCGCAAGGACACCGCTGTCTGTTATTCGGATATCCAGTTCCTCTGGCTTGGCCGCGATATCGACAATCACGTTTTCCCGTACGTCGACGGTGCCATCACCGACGACGGCGCGCTCACCGGCGGCGCCGTCGAATACCCCGTGCTGAGCGGCCTGCTGATGTGGGCGGGCGCGATCGGCGCGACCAACGACGCCGACTTCCTGTGGCATTCGGCGCTGCTGCTCACCCCGTTCGCCCTGCTCACCGCCTGGATGCTGGCGCGAATGGCAGGTCCGGCCGCGCTGTTGTGGGCGATCGGTCCGCCGCTGGTGCTCTACGCCTTCCACAACTGGGAACTGCCGGTGGTGTGCACGGCGGTGGCGGCGGTCTATGTGATGACGATGCTGACCGGTCTGTCCGTGCGGACAAGGGGAATCATCGCCGGGGTACTGCTCGCGCTCGGTTTCTGCCTCAAGATCTATCCCGGAATCTTCGTGCTGCCCTTGGCTTTCTATGTCCTCACCGAGGGTGCGCCGCGCGACGGGCGCCGGTTGCGCGAACTCGATGTGGCAGGCGCGTCGCAGACATTGCTCGCGGCGATGGCGACGGTGGTCGCGGTGAATCTGCCGTTCGTGGTCGCGGGGGTGGAAGGGTGGCGGGCCTCGATCACCTTCCAGCAGATGCGTCAGGCCGACATCACGACCAATTCGATCTGGTACTGGGGTCATCAGGCGTTGTTCGGCCGGACCGCCGACACCTCGCAGAGCTGGCACACCATGGTCTCGGTGGTCTCACCGCTGCTGATCTTCGCGTCGTTCGCCCTTGCCCTGTGGCTCGGTTACCGGCGCTGGACCCCGGCCTCGGCGTTCCCCTGGGTGGGCGTGAGCGGCGCGATGCTCGCCGGTTTCCTGCTTTTCCACAAGGTGCACTCACCCCAATACACCCTGTGGATAATTCCGTTCCTCGTGCTGCTCGAGGTGCCGTGGACACTCGTCGCGGGCTACCTGATCGCCGACATCGCGGTCGGCGTCGGCGTCTTCCGCTACTTCGCGGCGATGGGTGAGGGGAAGAACGTGCACCTCATGGAAGGCATCGTCCAGTTCGGTGTCTGGACACGTATCGCCCTGCTCATCATCCTGTTCTTCGTGTTCCTGCGGGCTGGCCCACGCCGCACCGACCAGCGCGTCGCCGGACAGCTCCGGCGCGAACTGCAACCGGCCTGAGAAACGACAACGGCGGCGGATCCGTCGAGGATCCGCCGCCGCAGGTCACCACATCTAGACCGACGCGGGTTCCTTGCTGTCTTCGATCGCGTCCGGCTCCGCCTTGCGGTTGCGGATGATCGAGCTGATCAGCGCCGCGCCGATGAACGCCACACCGATCAGGCCGGTGATGAGCTCGTCGACGTGCACGCCGATCGAGACCAGCAGGATCGTGGCCAGCGCGCCGATCGCCCAGTGGGCGCCGTGCTCGAGGTACACGTAGTCCGCCAGCGTGCCCTGGCGGACCAGGTACACCGTGATCGACCGGACGAACATCGCGCCGATCAGGCCGAGGCCCAGCGCGATGATGATCGGGTCGGAGGTGATGGCGAACGCGCCGATCACACCGTCGAACGAGAACGAGGCATCGAGCACCTCGAGGTAGAGGAACAGGAAGAACGCGGCCTTACCGGTGGCCTTGACCAGCGTGGACGGGCCGCCCTGCGGGCCTTCCTCGAGCTCCTCGGTGTGGAACATCGAGCCGAGACCGTCGACGAGGATGTAGGT
Source organism: Nocardia sp. GTS18 (assembly GCF_013839555.1). Classification (NCBI taxonomy): domain Bacteria; kingdom Bacillati; phylum Actinomycetota; class Actinomycetes; order Mycobacteriales; family Nocardiaceae; genus Nocardia; species Nocardia sp. GTS18. Next base: position 83,694 of record NZ_JACBIU010000016.1, read on the forward strand.
GATCATGCCGAGCAGGCCGGCGATGAGCACGGTCGAACGCTTGTCGTCGGCGGCGAGGAACTCCGCGACCAGCACCAGGCCGGTGCCCGCGACGACGACGGAGAGCATGTCGAGCTTGCCCGCCTTCGCCAGCGGCTTCTCCAGCCAGCTCAGCCAGGTGATCTCGCGCTCTTCGAAGATGAAGTTCAGGAACAGCAGTGCGAGGAACATGCCACCGAAGGCCGCGATCTGCGGATGCGCGTCGGTGAGCAGCTTCTCGTAGCTGGGGCTGCCGTCGGGGAACTCGAGGGCATCGTTGGCCGGCGGGTTCAGCGCCAGGTCGAAGGCCTCGACCGGGTTCAGTCCGGCGGTGGCCCACACGATGGCGAGCGGGAACACCAGACGCATACCGAACACGGCGATGAGGATGCCGACGGTCAGGAAGATCCGCTGCCAGAATTCGCTCATCCGTTCCAGCACGGTGGCGTTGATGACGGCGTTGTCGAACGACAGCGACACCTCGAGGATGCCGAGGATCGCACACAGTGCGAGGGCGGTCAGACCACCGTAGAGGTAGGCCACGACCAGCGAGAGCACCGTGATGACGATGGACAGGCCGAAGATGCGCGTTATCACGCGGAGGGACCTTTCTGTGTCACACGAACAGGGGGCCCCGGAAATCGAGCCCCCTGCTCATGATGGTGACTAGACGTTGACGCCGTAGTCGCGGGCGATACCGGCCAGACCGGAGGCGTAGCCCTGACCGATGGCGCGGAACTTCCATTCGGCACCGTTACGGTACAGCTCACCGAAGACCATAGCCGTCTCGGTGGAAGCGTCCTCGGACAGGTCGTAGCGGGCGAGCTCGGTGCCGTTGGCGCGGTCGACAACGCGGATGTAGGCGTTGCGCACCTGGCCGAACGACTGCTGACGGGTCTCCGCGTCGTAGATCGAGACCGGGAAGAAGATGCTCTCGATGGTCGGCGGGGTGTTGGCCAGGTCGACGTTGATGACCTCGTCGTCGCCCTCGCCCTCACCGGTGGTGTTGTCGCCGGCGTGCTCGATCGCGCCTTCGGGGGACTTCAGGTTGTTGAAGAACACGAAGTGCTTGTCGGACACGACCTTCTTGTCGGCGCCGGTCGCGATGGCGCTGGCGTCGAGGTCGAAGTCGGTGCCGGTGGTGGTGCGCACGTCCCAGCCGAGGCCGACCGCGACCGCGGTCAGGTTCGGGGCCTCTTTGGTCAGCGAGACATTGCCGCCCTTGGACAGACTGACACCCATGCGGGAATCCCTTCGGTTAGTCCGGTGTGTCGTTTCCCAGCATGTCCGAATCGCCGGGTACCGCTACGACAGTAATAGGTTTCGGCGAACTTGCGTAGGAACAGCCGAGAGCCCTGGTAGCGATGGGGAATCTCCTACGATCGGGTCAGCGGGCGGGTGACCGCTGCGTGGTTCGGAAAGGGGATACGCCGGTGACACCTCGCAGACGCGGATGGTTCAGGTCGGGGCCGGACAATGCCTGGATCAGTGGGGCGCGGGCCGCGACGGCCGCCGCCTTCCTCGATATGGATCGCAGGCAGACGGCAGCGGAGGCGGGTGTGGCGGCGAGCGAGCAGGTGTTCCCCGAGCGTCACATCGGCGCGGTATGGGAACCGGTGCGTGCGCGGTGCTATGCCGCGTCGGGCGCCTATCTGAGTTTCACCGACGAACTCGACAGCGCCGAGGCCGCGGGGACCGCCATCGCCGACGGCCCGGCCAGGGCCGACGCGCTGGTCCGCGAACTCGCCGACGCCGCGCGCGGGGTCGACGAGTTCTATCACGCGCACCGGGCCGGACTCGAGCACGCGGTGAGCGTGCGGGCCTCGGTGCCGCAGTTGCTGGCGCAGGTGCGGGGCGAGGCCGAGCAGGAGCTCGCCGCGGCCGAGTCGTCGGAGTACGCCTCCTACCCCTCGGTGACCGCCGGCGTGCGGAAATTGAGTGAGGCACTGGTCACAGCGGCGGGTGTCGATCCGGGTACTGCTGTGGCGGCCGCGCGGGAGGTCGCGACGGAGGTGCGCCAGGCGTGCGTGGAATTGCGGGAAGCGTTGGTGCAGGCACCATCTCGGGCCAATGCCGCGACCAACGCGATCGCCTCGGTGACCACCCGGCTGGCGGCCGTGCGCAACCGCGCCGACGCGCTCGGCCCCGCGTACTCGGCATTGCTGCGCGAATTCAACGCTGCGAGTTCGGCGGATCTGACCAACAATGAACGCGAAAGCCGGCGCGGTATCGAGGCCGCGGACGCGGCGCTGGTACGCGCGCGTGTCGCGGCTGCCGACCGCGACCCGGAGACCGCCCTTGACCTGACAGCGACCGCGCGCGAACACCTCGCCGAGTCCGAACAGCTCGTCGACGCCGTCACCCGGCGGCTCGAACTGTTGCGCCAGGTGCGTGCGGACCCCGAAGCGCAGCTGCGCACCGTACGATTCCGGCTGCGGGACGCGCAGATGCTCGCCGTCGATCGAGGGCTGGTCGGCGAGTGGGGTTCGGTGCTCGACGCGCAAGCCGAACGCCTCGATCGCATGACGGCCGGACTGACCGGTCGTCATCCAGACTATTGGGCGTATGTTTCTGAACTGCGAACCGTCGCGGAGTTCATCGCCGGAGTGGTCGATCGCATGCGAAAAACCGTAGGAACCGACAGCACTTAGGACCGCACACGACATGACACGGGTCGACGAATGAGGTGGGGGGAATGACCGCAGGCTACGCCATCGCACCGGAGGTGAACCTGCGAAAGCAGGTGCCGCTGCGCCACTTCCACAATTTGCAGGGCCCGCGCAGCCGTGAGTTGTTCCTGGTGGAACCGGAACCGATTCCGGGAACCGCCGACCGCGAACTGCTCGCCACCGCTCTCGGCGCCACCTTGTACGTGCCCGCGACCCGTCCCGATCTGGCCGCGACCATCCTGCGTCGCGCCGCGCGCGGGGTGTGCTCGATGGTGATCGACCTCGAGGACGCCGTGGCCGACCATCAGGTCGACGCCGCGAAGGAACACGCGGTCGCCACCCTCGACCTGCTCGCCGGTGTCGCCGACCCGGTGCCGATGCTGTTCGTCCGGGTGCGGGACGTGCAGACTGTCACCGAATTGGCCGACCGGCTCGGCCCGGGCGCCGACATGCTCACCGGTTTCGTCTTCCCCAAGTTCGACGCCGTCACCGGGCCCGCCTACCTGGCCGCGCTCGACGCGGCCGGTGACCGCCTCGGCCGCCCCGTCTACGGCATGCCGGTGCTGGAATCGGCGAACCTCGTGCATCGCCAGACCCGCGACGAACAGCTCTCGCGCATCGCCGAGCTGCTCGCCGAGCATCGGGACCGGTTGCTCGCGGTGCGCATCGGCGCCACCGACATGTGCTCGACCTTCGGTATCCGCCGCGACCGCGATCTCACCATCTACGACGTGCGGGTGATCGCCGACGTGATCGCCGACATCGTCAACTACCTCGGCCGCGCCGACGGCACCGGGTTCATCATCACCGGCCCGGTGTGGGAGTACTTCGCCGACCACGAACGCATGTTCCGCCCGCTGCTGCGCACCGCCCCGTTCGAGGAATCCGACGCGGTGCCGTTCCGTCAGTACCTGGTGAGCCGCGACCTCGACGGGTTGCTGCGCGAGATCACCCTCGACCGCGCCAACGGCATCCAGGGCAAAACGGTGATCCACCCGTCGCACGTGGCCGCCGTGCACGCGCTGTCGGTGGTGACGCACGAGGAATACGCCGACGCGCTGCACATCATGGAGGCCGATGTCGGCGGGGTGGCGGCCTCCGAGTACCGCAACAAGATGAACGAGATGCGCCCCCATCGCAGTTGGGCCCGCCAGACGCTGGTCCGGGCTCGTGCGTTCGGGGTGGCGAACAAGGGAGTGTCCTTCGTGGATCTGCTGACAGCGATGGTTGCCGAATGACCGCGGTGAGCACGATCGAAACGCCTTGGGCTACCCGGCATCTCGGGATCCGCCTGCACCACGGGGAGGCTTTCTCCGCCGACGTATCGGATGCGCTGCCCCGCGACCTGTCGATCGGTGAATTGGTGCGTCCGGGGCTGCGCCGGAATCCGCGTCGCGCGCATCTGCTGGTCTCGACCGTGCTCGGCAAACACCTGCCGACCGACCCGCACGTGGTGATCGGGGCGGGCAACCGTCTGGCCGACCTGGTCGCCGACAAGCTCGGCGGGCGGGAGGCAGTGGTCCTCGGATTCGCGGAAACGGCAACAGGTCTCGGGCACTGCGTGGCCGCGCGCCTCGACGCGGGGTGCTACCTGCATTCCACCCGTCGACACGAATCGCGTGCCACCACGCTCACCGGTTTCGAGGAGGGGCATTCCCATGCCACCTCGCACCTGCTGCAACCGGCACCGGCCGACATCTTCGCCAACGATCTGCCGCTGGTCCTCGTCGACGACGAGATCTCCACCGGCGATACGGCTATCGATGCCGTGCGGGCCCTGCACGAGTTCGCACCGCGTTCGCACTATGTCCTGGCCTCGCTGGTCGACCTGCGGACCGCCGCCGACCGGGAAAAGTTCGAGAAGTTCGCCGCCGAGCTCGGTGCGCGTATCGATACCGTCTGTCTGGCAACAGGTCTGGTCGATCTGCCCAACGGTCTGGTCGACGCGGTCGCGGCGCTGCCCGAGCCGCGACTCAATCCTGAAGCGGCTGAGCCCGGTTCGTACAGCCGATTCGAACTCACCTGGCCGAACGATGTTCCCGAGGGCGGACGCCATGGTGTCCTGCGCGTCGACGCCCCGGCTTTCGGTGCCGCGCTCGACGATGTCGTCGGCGAGGTACGCGCACGGCTGGACGCCGAGTTCGCCGGACGGCCGGTGATCGTGCTCGGCCACGAGGAACTCATGTACATGCCGGTCCGCCTGGCTGCCGGACTGGCCGACGCGGGCATCCCCGCTCGCTTCCAAACCACCACTCGCTCACCGGCTTACGTCCTCGACGAACCCGGATACCCCCTGCGCAGAGGTTTCCGCTTCACCGCCCCCGAACCCGACCCGATCGCACAGCGCTACCTCTACAACGCGCAGTGGGACGGTGAGAACCCAGTTCTGCTGGTCGTCATCGACCCACCCGCCGACACCGCGGAACTCGTCGCACCGGGTGGATTGGTGGATGTACTCACGACATCCGGCGCGGATGTGCTGGTCGCCGTTGTCCCGGGGGCCGACCCTCGCGTGCTGAACTCCTCGCGCACTGCGCAGGTATCGGACGAGGGTACGCAAGCAGGGGATGGGCTGATCCGGGCCACGAACGGCGCACCGGGCAGTGCCGCCGGCCGGGACGAGCTGGTGGCCCCAGATCACGAGCCCGTGGAGGCGCGGGCGTTCCCGGCGCCACTGCACGGCCCGGATTTCGGCTCCTACGCGCGCGAAGACGTGTCGTGGCTGCTCAAGGATCTCTCCGATGTCGACCTGGAAGCCGATGTGGCCGAACGGGAACGGCGCATCCAGGCGGGCAAGGCTCATTACGCCGAGTCACTGCCGGTGGAGTATCAGCCCGACGCCGCCTACCGCGAACTCTTCGATCGGGTGCTCGCCGACAGCGCCGAGCGGCTCGCCCTTGCCGTGGCGACGGTGGCCGAACTTGTCGTCGCCGAACGTGGCGAGAACATCGTGCTGGTGTCGCTGGCGCGCGCCGGGACACCGATCGGTGTGCTGATGCGGCGCTGGCTCGTGAGCGGGATCGGGCGTCCGGCCCTCGACGCACCGCATTACGCGGTGTCCATCGTCCGCGACCGCGGCATCGACTCGGTCGCCCTGGATTACCTTGCTCACCACCATGATCCGTCCACGATCGTGTTCGTCGACGGCTGGACCGGCAAGGGCGCCATCACCCACGAACTCACAGCCGCCCTGGACGCCTATCACGCGGCGGGCGGCGCCAGGTTCGACGACGAACTCGTCGTGCTGGCCGACCCGGCCAACTGCGTGCGAACCTTCGGTACCCGTGACGATTTCCTCATCGCCTCGGCCTGCCTGAATTCGACTGTCTCCGGCCTCGTTTCACGCACGGTCCTGAACGAGAAGCTGATCGGCCCGCGTGACTTCCACGGCGCCAAGTTCTATCGCGAACTGGCCGCCGACGACGTGTCGAACAAACTGATCGACACCGTCACCGCCGCCTTCGAATCCATTCGCGACAAGGTGCCCGCCGCCGTCGCCGCGATGCGGGATTCCGATCGAACACCCGACTGGTCGGGGTGGGCGTCGGTGGAGAAGGTCCGTGCCGAATACGGCATCAGCACAGTGAATTACGTGAAGCCCGGCGTCGGCGAGACCACCCGGGTGCTGCTGCGTCGCGTACCGTGGCGGGTGCTGGTACGGGAAGCCGACGCACCCGAGCACGCCCACATCCGCCTGCTCGCCGCCGCACGCAATGTCCCGGTGGAGGTGGTGCCGGATCTGGCCTACTCCTGCATGGGCCTGATCAAGGAGCTATCGCAGTGACCGCCCTGTTCGCCACCGACCTGGATCGCACGATGATCTTCTCGCGCAACGCCTTCCACGGCGCCGACAGCGTCGAGAAAGAATGCGTCGAGTACTACGAGGGCGAACCTCTGTCCTATATGACCACCACCGCCATCGCCCGTTTGCGCGAGCTGGCCGCGAACGCGCCGGTGGTCCCGACGACCACCCGCACCATCGAACAGTTCCAGCGCATCGAATTACCCGGTGCGCCGTGGCGTTTCGCCATCACGAGCAACGGCGGCAATATCCTCGTCGACGGGATTCCCGACCCGGCGTGGCGGTTGTCCATCGACGATCAGGTCAACGCCACCGGCGCGACCTTGGCTTCGGTCGGCGCCGAGTTACGTTCGCGGATCAGCGATTCCTGGGTCACCAAGTATCGCGAGGCCGACGAATTGTTCTGCTACCTGGTCGTCCGCCCCGAGGCGGTCCCGGTGGGCTTCCTCGCCGAATGGGACACCTGGTGCCGCGCCAACGGCTGGTCGGCCTCCCAGCAGGGCCGCAAGATCTACACCATGCCCGACGCGGTCTGCAAGAGCCTCGCCGTCGCCGAAGTCCGTCGCCGCCTCACCGAATCCGGCGAATTACCCGACGGCGCGCGACTGTTCGCCGCGGGCGACGGCGCCCTCGACGCGAAAATGCTCGAATCCGCCGACGCCGCCATCCGCCCCCGCCACGGCGAACTCGAAGAACTCGCCTACACCGCCGCCAACCTCACCGTCACCACCACCGCAGGCATCCTGGCGGGCGTGGAAATCCTCGACTGGTTCCACGCCGCCCTGCCCGTCGCGGATCCGGTCTAGTACTGCTGCTGACCGGCGAGTTTCTGCGTGACGACGGCCTGGATGCGTTGCAGGCCGCCCACGCTCACTCCGCTCTGCAGCTGGCCCTCGATGGTGCGGACCAGGGCGTTGTCGCTCATCACCTTCTCCGAGGACTGGATGAGGACGGTGCCCGCGCCGGTGAAGTCGAACTGGCGTTCCTCGCCGGAGGTGGCGCCCATCGCGGCCGCGCCCGCCGACAGGAAACCGGTGATCCAGCCCTGGTCGTAGTGGTGGCTCGGGGACGGGCAGTCGGCCCAGCCGACCAGCGCCTCGGGGTCCACCCGCAGTGGTGGTTCGGCGAACATCACCGGTCCGTTGGACGAGGCGAGGAACTTGCCGGTGCCGATGAGGGTGAGGAAGCCGGGCACGATCGACTGTTTCAGCGCCAGGCCCGGTTCGAACGCGAGCAGGTTGGCGCCGCGGATCGTGAGGTTGCCGTCCTCGAGATCGTAGGAATTGATGTCGTAACCCCGGTCGCCGATGATGAGCTTGCCGTGGCCCTCGGCCACCACGTACTCACCGGCGAACAGCGGCGCCGAGAACTGGCTGCTCACCATTTGGGTGAGATGGCCCTGCAGACCGTGCGTGAGCAGCTGGAAATTGATCTGGCCGTAGTAGGCGATCATGGCGCCCTTGCGCATGAACCACGGCCCGGTCAGATCGATGCAATAGGCGTAGCTGTTGTTCGGAATATTGTCGCTGGCACCGAGATTCGCGGGGGAGAGGATTTCGCTCATGACTCACAACTTCTCTTCGGAGGCCTGCACATACACGACACCCTGACCGTGGCAATGCAATTGCATCGCCTCGCCCGATCCGCGACCCACCGCGTCGCGCCAGCTCATCGCCGCCTTCAATTCGGTCTGCACGTTTCCGTACGCCGCGACGAATGCCTGCGGGTCGACGACCACCGGATTCGGCCCGCCCACTTGCAATTCCAAGAATCCGCCGTGCGCCAGCAGCACCGCCGAACCCTGACCGCTCAGTTGCGTGGTGAACATGCCCTGCCCGGTCGCCACACCCGCGGCGGCCCCGCGCAGCGCACCCATCAGGCCGCCACCGCCACCACCACCGGAACTGGCCACCGACACCACCGAGGCCTGCAACCCGGCGGTGTTCGCCAGCAGCCGCGAGGCCTCCACTCGCAGCACCGCACCGGGCTGCATCTGCACCACGTGCACCTCGAGCCCGGCGAATCCGTAATGGACGGAACCGTTTCCACGAGCCAGCATCGTTCGTTCGTGTTCGCCCGCCATCATGGCCCCCGCCATGCGAATTAGCCCACCGCCGCCCATGCCGCCACCCGCGCCGGGAATCTGGTGCGGGGAGAACTGCACCTGGCCGGTGTAGAACAGCATCGCGCCGGTGCGCCCGACCACCCCGCCCGCCTGGGCGACGTCGACCTTGACGACCTTGCTGTTGACCTTCTCGAACATCGTCGCTTCCCTTACCGTTCCGCGGGCTGGATCAGCACAACGCCCTGGCCTTCCCACCGCAGCGAGAACGCCTCGCCCGCGTCCTGGCCGACCATCGTGCGCCAGGAGACGTCGGTGACGAACGACTGGTTGAGATTGCCGCGCGCCGCGACGAACGCATCGGGGTCGACGATCAGCGGGTACTGCGGCGACACCTCGAGGTGGATCAGCGGCCCACCGGCCGACAGCAGCGCCACCTGGCCCTGACCGCTGACCGTGGTGGTGAAAAGCCCACTCCCCGAGGACATCCCACCGACCCCGGCGAACCGCACATCGGTGCGCAGATTGCCCGCGAAGGCCAGCAACTGCTGCGACTCGACCTGCAACGTGTCGTTGTTCAGGTTCACCACGGTGACGTTCTGGCCGTTGACCGCGAAGAACACCCGGCCGTTGCCGGTGCACTCCATCAGCGACAGCTTCTCGCCGGTGGCGCGGCGCTTGAGACCGTTGAGCACGCCCTCGCCGCCGCCGAAACCCGCCGATTTGAACTGCACATTGCCCTCGTAGGCAACCATCGAGCCCGCGATCGCGCGGATACTGGTCCCCGCGAGATGTGCCTCGATCACTTTCTTCGATTGTTCGAACAACTGCGCCATTCCTGGCCCCTTTGTAAGGCGGGTGCGACGCCCCGTTCCGACAGCGACGTCACCCTAACCGATCGGGAGGCTGAACGCCCGGGCCCGGTTTCTCGTACAGTGACAACAAGACCGCACCGACAAGCGAAGGGTCGAACTTGTCTGCAACACTCGCCAAAGGCCAGAACGGTCCATTGGCCGTCAGTGACGTGGTGATCTCACTCCAGCTCACGGCACCGGCCGATCTGTCCGCGCTGCTCGTCACCGAGCAGGGCAAGGTCCGCACCGACGCCGATTTCGTGTTCTACAACCAGCCGAGCGGTCCGGGTGTGGACCTGCGACCCGGTCCGGCCGGGCAGCCCGCCTCGCTCGCGGTGTCGCTGTCCGCCGTGCCCGCCGAGATCGACCAGATCCGCGCGGTCATCACCCTCGACGACGCGACGAGCAATTTCGGTCGTTTCGCCCCGCCGACCGCGATCGTCTCCGACGCCGCGGGCAATCAGCTGTACTCGTATCTCATCGAGGGCCTCAACGCCGAGTCGATCGTGATCGCGTTGGAGCTGTACCGCCGTCAAGGTGGCTGGAAGGTGCGCGCCGTCGGTCAGGGGTACGCCGGCGGGTTCGCCGCGCTGGTCACCGATCACGGTGTGCAGGTGGATGATTCGCCCGCCCAGCCCGCCGCCGCACCCCAGCAGGCCGCGCCGCCGCCCGCGCCGAGCTATCAGCAGCCCGCGCCCGCCTACGCGCCGCCCGGTGGGGGATACCCGCCGCCCGCGCCGCCGCAGCAGCCCCCCGCGGGCGGTGGCTATCCGCCGCCGCAGCAGGGTGGTTACCCGCCGCCGCCCGGTGGGGGATACCCGCCCGCCGCCTCGCCGGCCGCGCCGCCGCAGCCGACCGGGGAGGTCAGCCTGAGCAAGGACCGGCCGGTCAGCCTGCAGAAGGGGCAGCGGGTCACCCTGCGCAAGGAAGGCGCCGCGCTAACCTTCGTGAAGATGGGTCTCGGCTGGGACCCGGTGCGCACCCGAGGCATGTTCGGCAACCGCACCGTAGACATCGACCTCGACGCCTCGGTGTGCCTGTTCGCCGACCAGAACCTGGTCGACGTGGCCTACTACGGTCAGCTCTCGTCCAAGGACGGATCGGTGCGCCACCAGGGTGACAACCTCACCGGTGAGGGCGAAGGCGACGACGAGATGATCCTCGTCGACCTCACCCGCATCCCCGCCCACATCTCCACGCTGCTGTTCATCGTCACCTCCTACAAGGGGCACACCTTCGAGCAGGTGCAGAACGCCTTCTGCCGCCTGATCGACGGCACGACCAACGGCGAACTCGCCCGCTACACCCTCGCGGGCGGCATGCCGTTCACCGCTATGGCGATGGCGAAGGTGTACCGCTCCGGTGGTGACTGGAAGATGCAGGCGCTCGGCGAGGGTTTCCAGGCCAAGCATCCCGGCGAGGCCGTCCCACAGCTCGGCCGTTTCCTCGGCCGCGACTGACCTTCCGCACCACACAGCAAGGCAGACACCGTGATTCACCTGAAGGCAGGGCAGAACACCGCACTGACCGCCGACTCCGTGCGCTTCACCGCGCAGACCACGGGCACCGTCGAACTCGGCGCGCTCGTGGTCGGCGATGACCTGCGGGTGCGCGACGAACACGATCACGTGTGCGCGTCGCGCCCCTCGGCTCCCGGTGTGCGGTTCGGTGGCGGTTCGGTGGAACTGACCCTGTCCCAGGTGCGTTCGGACGCGCACGCGGTGCTGTTGTTCGTCGCCGCCGGGCACGTGCTCGGGCCGGTGACTGCATCGTTCGCCGAGAACGACGTTCCCGCAGCGGAATTCGTCATCTCGCCGACGTCAGGTGAGAGTTCGCTGATCTGCCTCGAAGTGTATCGGCGGGGTCCGGGCTGGAAGTTGCGTGCGCTCGGCCAGGGTTATGCCGGTGGTGTGGCTCAGTTGTTGAGCACACATGGCGTTCCCGGCCAAAGTGCTTCGGGTGCCGCCGCTTTCGGGCACAACGCGGTAAATGGCGTGCCGTCGGCGCCCGGTGGTTTCGGGTCGGGCGCGCAGGGCGATTCGTTCAGCGGTAGTGCCCACGGTGGCGTACCTGGCGGTGCTGCCTTCGGCGGTGTGCCTGGCGGTGCTGCGCACGGCGGTCACGTTCCGGACGGGACGGTGCCGGTGGCGCCGGTTCATGGAGCAGGCGCGTCGGCGGGACCGGCTTCGGGCCATGCTGCTGCCTCGACCGAATCGCTCGCCCAACCGACGCCTGCCCCCGGCATCCCCCTCGAAGTCGACCACGGCCTACAGCGCATGTGGATGATCTTCGAGGACGCCGCACGCTCCGCCGCAGCACTCATCTCGGCGCGCGACTACGCCGCCAAACGCTTGGATCAGGAACTGTCGGAAGCGGTGTCGAATCCCGCCACCCGCAACACCCCCGCCGCCGAGGCCGCCCGTCAGGCCGCGCAACGCCGCCACGACGAGCTGGTCGGCCGCGCCGATACCGACCACCGCCGCGACAGCGACATGCTCGCCCGCGAGATCGCCGAGGCCGATTCCGTGATGCCCGCGGCCCTGGCCTCCTGGCTCGCGCCCGCCTGGACCACCCGCGCCGCCGCCAGCGACGGCATCCGCCTCGGCGAGCTCTACGCCCCCGACCGAGGCGACCTCCGTGTCCCGTATTGCGTTCCGGTGCCACTGAACCGGCCGCTGTGGGTCGACACGGAGTCCAGCGCCGCCGCCTCCCGCGTGGTCGGCGCCTTGCTGGCCCGCCTCGTCGCCGCCATCCCCGACCGGCCGACCCGCATCGACCTGATCGACCTCACCGGTGGCCTCCGCAGCCTCGCCACACCCCTGTCCCCGCTACTCGCGGGCCCGGTGATCACCGACCACCTCGACATCTCCCCGCGCCTGGCCGAACTGGCCAATGCCGCCGAACTGGCCGAAATCGCCTACCACGCAGGCGAAGTCGCGCCCCCGAAAGAACATCGCATCCTGGTAGCGGCCGACTTCCCCCACGGCTACCAAGCCACCGACGTAGTCCGCCTCGGCCAGCTCATGGTCCGCGGCGACCTCATCGGCCTCTTCCTCGACTGGCGCAGTCGCCCGACCAAACTCT
>NZ_JACBIU010000017.1:0-93903 GCF_013839555.1 Nocardia sp. GTS18
TGTTACGGCGGTTATAGCGGTGGGGAAACGCCCGGTCCCATTCCGAACCCGGAAGCTAAGGCCACCTGCGCCGATGGTACTGCACTCGACAGGGTGTGGGAGAGTAGGACACCGCCGGACAATCATTGCGATAGGGGACCCTTATTTGGGTCCCCTATCGGCGTTTGTGGGGCAGAAATGTCCCCGGCACGCCAGGCGGACGATGCCCCGTTGTCCGTCCGTGGTTGAATTCTTTGCAGGCGGGGCCATGACAACACTCCCCGGAGGCCGGGGAACCTAGAAAGGGATCGCCGTGTCGGAACACAACGACGGACGGAAGTCTTTCCGCCGGGACGGAGACGCCCGCGGTTTCGGCCGGCGCGGCGAACCGACCGACCGCCCCCGTGGCGGTCAGGGCGACAATCGTGGCTCGGCAGGCGGCTCCGGCCGCGGCGGCTACAACCGTGACGATCGCGGCGGTTCCGGCGACCGAGGCGGTTTCCGCCGCGACGACAGCGGCGATCGTGGGGGTTCGGACCGCGGTGGCTACCAGCGCCGCGACGACAGCGGCAAGGGCGGCTACCCCCGGCGCGACGACGCCGCACGCGGTGGTTCCGGTGATCGTGGTGGCTTCCGCCGTCGCGACGAATCCGACCGTCCCGCAGGCGGTTTCGACCGCGGTGGTGACCGCGGCGGCTCCCGTCGCAACGATGACGACCGCCCCCGTGGCGGTGGTGGATTCCGTCGCAACGAGGGCGATGACCGTTCGCGCGGTAGTTCGGATCGCGGTGGGGATCGCGGTGGCTTCCGCCGGAACGAAGGTGACGACCGTTCGCGCGGTGGATTCGATCGCGGCGGAGACCGTGGTGGTTTCCGTGGCACCGACGACCGTCGAAGCGGTAGTTCGGACCGTGGTGGCTTCCGACGTAATGAAGGTGACGACCGTTCGCGCGGCAGCTCGGATCGCGGTGGGGATCGCGGTGGCTTCCGACGCAACGAAGGCGACGATCGGTCGCGCGGTAGTTCTGACCGCGGTGGTTTCCGCGGCAATGACGACCGTCGTGGTGGTTCCGATCGTGGCGGTTTCCGGCGCAATGAAGGTGATGATCGTTCGCGCGGTAGTTCGGATCGCGGTGGGGATCGCGGCGGTTTCCGACGGAACGAAGGTGACGATCGTTCGCGCGGCGGGTTCGATCGCGGCGGAGACCGTGGTGGTTTCCGTGGCAGCGACGACCGCCGAAGCGGTAGTTCGGACCGTGGTGGCTTCCGCCGCGAAGGTGATGATCGGTCGCGCGGTAGTTCGGATCGCGGTGGGGATCGCGGCGGTTTCCGACGCAACGAAGGCGACGATCGTTCGCGTGGCTCGTCGGATCGTGGTGGCGATCGCGGCGGCTTCCGCCGTAACGAGGGCGATGACCGTTCGCGCGGCAGCTCGGATCGCGGTGGGGATCGCGGCGGCTTCCGCCGTAATGAAGGTGATGACCGTTCGCGTGGTTCCTCGGATCGTGGTGGTTTCCGTCGCACCGAGGGCGGCGACCGTTCGCGCGGTGGAGTCGATCGCGGTGCGGACCAGGGTGGGTTCCGACGTGGTGAGAGCGATGACCGTTCGCGGGGTGGCAGCTCCGATCGGGGCGGGTACCAGCGACGCGATGACGATCGCGGTGCCCGTCGCGACGACGACCGTGGACGCGGCGGGTTCAAGCGCAATGCCGGGACCGGCGGTCGCGGCAAGTTCGTCGGCGAGGACGGCGCGCCCCTGGACGGGACCTACCGTGAGAAGCGGAAGGAACGCGAAGGCGATGTGCTCGGTGTGATCTCGGCGGGCGACGTCGAGGGTGTTCCGGCAGACCGCGTTGCCGAGGACGCGTCCACTGAGCAGGGTAAGTCGGCGACCGAACACGTGGATTCCGGTTCCGGGCGTGAAGAGGCAGGCGGCCCGAGCGAGTCCGAGCACCGGAAGAGCTCGGACCCCGACGACCAGCCTGGTGACTCCGGTGCCAATCGCTCCGAGCTCTCGGACCGCGATGACCATGCAGCTGGCTCGGGCGTCGATGATCGCCGCTCGGCGAGCAACAGCCCGATCGACGACATCGATGGCAATACGAAGTCGCGCGGCTCGGACAACGCTGCGGAATCAGCGGGCGGCACCGATGTCGACAGCTCGAACGCCGGCGAGAACGAGTCGGATCGCGCGAGCTCCGGACCTGACCGTGGCAACGACGATTCGGCTCGTGACTCCGCTCGCGCATCGCGTGAGAGCGAGGATTCGGCCCGTTCCGACGATCGTTCGAGCCGTGAAGACGTCGGCTCGGACCGCGGTGCAGACGACTCGAACCGTGCGGATGACCGGGCACGCGACGATGATCGCTCCAGTCGTGGGGGCTTCCGCTCGGATCGTGGTAGCGACCGCGCACCGCGTGGCGACGATCGTTCGGACCGCCGCGACGACCGCGGCGGGAGCGGTTACCGTGACTCGGGCGCCAGCCGGTTCGACAACGATGATCGCCGTCGTGGCGGAGAGGGTGCTCGTGCCGCGGGCGGTAGGCCGACCGATCGTCGGGCGGCCCGTCCCGAAGAGCCTGATATCCCCGAGGACGTGCAGGCCTCCGATCTCGACCCGGCTGTGCGCCGCGATCTGCTGAGCCTGGACAAGAGCAATGCCGAGACCGTTGCTCGGCACATGGTCATGGCCGTCGAACTGCTCGAAGACGATCCGCGGCTGGCGCTGGCCCATGCCAGGGCCGCCAGGCAGCGGGCGGGGCGGATCGCTGTGGTGCGTGAGACGGCCGGTGTGGTGGCCTATCACGCCGAGGAATGGGCCGAGGCGCTGTCGGAGCTGCGGACCGCTCGGCGCATGTCGGGTGGGTCCGGGCTGCTCGCTGTGATGGCCGACTGTGAGCGTGGGCTCGGGCGGCCGGAACGGGCCATCGAGTTGGGGCGTAGTGAGGAAGCTCAGGCGCTCACCGGTGACGAGGCGACCGAGTTGCGGATCGTTGTCGCTGGTGCCCGGATGGACCTGGGGCAGTTCGATCAGGCTGTGGTGACGTTGCAGTCCTCGGATCTGGATCCGGCGCGTACGGGGTCGGCTGCTGCGCGGCTGTTCTATGCGTATGCGGATGCTCTGGTGGCTGCTGGGCGTACTGATGAGGGTTTGCAGTGGTTCCTCAATGCTGCGGCTGCCGATGAAGATGGTGAGACTGATGCGGAAGAGCGCGCTACCGAATTGACCGGTGGGGACGCTCAGTAGTTCGTTGAATGCGCAGCCGTCGGCTGGGGTCTGTAAGGGCTTCCGGTCGGCGGCTGTTGCTGTGTGTGGGCTGCGGAAGATGCAGGCCGAGACCGCACGTTCGGTCCATGTTCGGTGCTTGGCGTCGATATCGAGAGTGCCTGCTCACTAGTCCCGACAACTCTCGGCATTACTTGAGGCTGCGGTGGTCGGTCTTCCGACTGCGTTCGAGTGTTGGAGGAGTGATGCCGGAAGGGCTTGTTCGACGGCAGCGGTGGGGCGACGCGCCGGGGGACGGGGTGAACATGGGCACTCTGGGGGTCGGGGGTGGTGGGGATGCTCGATCATGAAGGTGGCGAGGGCGATTCGGGGTGAGCCGAATTTGTCGGTGGTCTCGCTTAGGGTCGCAGATGTACTCGGCCCGGCACGACGACGGAGTGAGGGTGTGTGAATCGGCTACGGGATCAATATGAGGCCTTGCTGCTCGATCTGGACGGGACGCTGTACCGCGGGCCCGAGGTGATCGATGGCGCACCCGAAGCGCTTGTGCCGCAGGGTGATTCAGCGCAGCGGTTGGTTTATGTGACCAATAACGCGGCGCGTGGGCCCGCGAAGGTGGCGGGGCATCTGGCCGAATTGGGGTATCCGGCGGCTGCCGAGGATGTGGTGACCAGTGCGCAGGCGGCTGCGCGCATGCTCGGTCAGCGGCTGTCGGCGGGGGATGAGGTGCTGGTTGTCGGCACCGATGACCTCGCGGCCGAAGTCGAGGCGGTCGGTCTGAAGCCGGTTCGCCGGTTCGCGGACGTGCCGCCGGCAGCTGTGGTGCAGGGGCATTCGCCGGCTACCGCCTGGCCCGACCTTGCCGAGGCTGCCTACGCCCTGCGCGCGGGGGTGCTGTGGGTGGCCGCCAATACCGACCGGACCCTGCCGAACGAACGGGGGCTCGCGCCCGGCAACGGGTCGATGGTCGCCGCGCTGCGGACCGCGTCCGATCGCGAACCGCTGGTGGCCGGCAAGCCCTATGCGCCGCTGATGGAAGACGCCGTCGAGCGGGCGGGGACGCGAAACGCGCTGGTCGTCGGAGACCGGCTCGACACCGATATCGAGGGTGCGAACGGTCTCGGCCTCGATTCGCTGCTCGTGCTGACCGGGGTGAGCACCCTGGACGAGGTGGCCGCCGCGTCCCCCGAGCAGGTGCCTACCTACATCGCGCAGTCCCTCGACGCACTCAATGCCGAGATCGTTCCGGGAGTGGTCGCACCCGCCGATGTCGCGGATCTGTTGCGGCAGCACCCGGGCAGGGCGGTACGGGTGCGCGCGGCCGATTCGGAAATCCGATAGCGTTGACGTCACGATGAGTACTCCGAGTTCGCCGCCGCCCGGCGCGTCACCGCAACCCCGACCAGGGATCCCGATGCCCGGCAGTCACCTGCCGGGCGCTCAGGCGCATCACGTACCGGCCGACCCGAACCGGATCAGATCCCAGGTCGACGAGTTGCTCGCCGAACTCGGCGAGCGACCCGCAGCGGGACCTGCGGAGAACACCGAGACCGGGGCCGACATC
Source organism: Nocardia sp. GTS18 (assembly GCF_013839555.1). Lineage (NCBI taxonomy): Bacteria > Bacillati > Actinomycetota > Actinomycetes > Mycobacteriales > Nocardiaceae > Nocardia > Nocardia sp. GTS18. Next base: position 4,770 of record NZ_JACBIU010000017.1, read on the forward strand.
ACCCGCCGCGCGCGCATCCTCGAGCAGGCGCACGAGGTGCTGGTGGACGCCCTGGCGACCGTGGACAAGATCTGAGGTGGCCAGACGAGCGCGGGTGGATGCCGAACTGGTTCGCCGCGGATTGGCCCGATCGCGGGAACACGCGGTCGAGCTGATCGGCGCGGGCCGGGTCTTGATCGCCGGGACTGTCGCGGTGAAGCCGGCTACCGCCGTGGAGGCGGGCACGCCGCTGATCGTGCGCGAGGAACCCGACGAGGTGTCGTGGGCGTCGCGTGGCGCCCACAAGCTGCTGGGTGCCCTCGAGGCGTTCGAGCCGCAGGGACTCGAGGTCGCCGGTAAGCGGTGCCTGGACGCGGGCGCCTCGACGGGCGGGTTCACCGACGTGCTGCTGAGCAAGGGCGCGCGGGAGGTCGTCGCGGTCGACGTCGGCTACGGACAGCTGATCTGGCGTCTGCAGAACGACGAACGCGTGCGCGTGTTCGACCGCACCAACGTGCGCGGCATCACCACTGAAACCATCGGCGGCACCGTCGAATTGGTCGTCGGCGATCTGTCGTTCATCTCGCTGGGACTCGTGCTGCCCGCACTCGCGGCCTGCGTGAGCGACGGCGCCGATCTGCTGCCGATGGTGAAGCCGCAATTCGAGGTCGGTAAGGAACGGGTCGGTTCCGGTGGCGTGGTCCGTGACCCGGCGCTGCGCAGCGAAGTGGTGTGCGAGGTCGCGGCAGCGGCGGGCGCGCTCGGTCTGCGCACCCTCGGTGTCGTCGCCAGCCCACTGCCGGGACCGTCCGGCAATGTCGAATATTTCCTGTGGTTGCGCAAGGTCGGGCCGTTCGACTACGACGCCGAACAGGTGGCGGCGCTCGTCGCCCAGGCTGTGGAGGAGGGGCCGCAGTGAGTTCGCGTGAGAGCGGCCGCGAAATTCTGCTCGTCGCCCATCCGGGACGTGCGGAGATCATCGAAACGGCGCACCGGGTGGCGAAGATCTTCGCCGCGGCGGGTATCTGCCTGCGCGTGCTGGCCGACGAGGCCGACAGCACCCGATTCGAGGACGAGCCGGGCGGATACCCGGTGCGCGTCGTCCCGCACAGCCCGTCGGCGGCCAAAGGGTGCGAGATGGTGCTCGCGCTCGGCGGCGACGGAACGTTCCTGCGCGCCGCCGAACTCGGCAGGCCGAGCGGTGCTCCGGTGCTGGGAATCAACCTCGGCCGCATCGGTTTCCTCACCGAGGCCGAGGCCGAACACCTCGACGAAGCACTCGCCCAGGTGGTCGACCGCGACTACCGGGTCGAGGACCGGCTGACCATCGACGTCAGCGTCCGGGTGGACGATGTCGTCACCGAACGCGGCTGGGCCCTGAACGAGGCCAGCATCGAGAACGCGCAGCGCATGGGCGTGCTCGAAGTGGTGCTCGAAGTGGATGGGCGCCCGGTATCGGCCTTCGGCTGCGACGGAATTCTCATCGCCACCCCCACGGGTTCGACCGCGTACGCCTTCTCGGCGGGTGGTCCGGTGGTGTGGCCGGAGCTCGAGGCCATGCTGGTGATTCCCAGCAACGCGCACGCGCTGTTCGCCCGGCCGCTGGTGACGAGCCCGGAATCGTTGATCGCCGTGGAAGCGGTGGCCACCGGGCACGACGCGATCGTCTTTCTCGACGGGCGGCGCACGCTCGCCTTGCCGCGCGGCGGCCGTGCCGAGGTGGTGCGCGGCGAACGACCGGTGCGGTGGGTGCGGCTGGACTCCGCGCCCTTCGCCGACCGGATGGTGCGCAAGTTCCAGCTGCCGGTCACGGGCTGGCGGGGTAGACAGCGAACGGGGAAGGACACCGATGCTGACCGAGATCAGGATTGACGGACTCGGCGTCATCTCGACGGCCACCGCGCAATTCCACGAGGGACTGACCGTGCTCACCGGCGAGACGGGTGCGGGTAAGACGATGGTCGTCACCAGCCTGCACCTGCTCAGCGGCGCCCGCGCGGACGCGGGCCGGGTACGGGTCGGTGCGTCGAAAGCCGTGGTCGAAGGCCGTTTCGTCGTCGACGACGTGAACGACGCCGCCCGCGCCGCGATCGGCGAGGTACTGGAATCGGCCGGTGCCGAGGCCGACGAGGACGGCAGCGTGATCGCCGTGCGCACCGTCAACAGCGACGGGCGTTCGCGAGCCCACCTGGGTGGTCGCGGCGTGCCCGCGGCGGTGCTCGGCGAGTTCACCTCCCGCCTGCTGACCGTGCACGGACAGAACGATCAGCTGCGCCTGCAGCGGCCCGAACAGCAACTCGCCGCACTCGACCAGTTCGCGGGCGACGGTGTGGCGTCGTTGCTGCGCAAGTACCAGGTGCACCGCCGCACCTGGCTCGACGCGCGCACCGAACTCCTCGAACGCACCGCCCGCAGTCGTGAACTCGCTCTGGAAGCCGACCGGCTCAAGCATTCGCTCGCCGAAATCGACGGCATCGCACCCGAACCCGGTGAGGACACCCGGCTGGTCGCCGAGATCCGCAGGCTCAGCGACCTCGACTCGCTGCGTGAGGCCGCTGCCGCAGCCCACGAGGCGCTGTCCGGGCCCGCCGACTCCAGCGCCGACGGCGGCGGGGTGCTCGACCTGCTCGGTGGGGCGCGTGCCCGCCTCGACTCGGCCGACGACCCCGCCCTGACCGCACTCGCCCCGCGCCTCGGTGAGGCGATCGCGGTGGTCGTCGATGTGACGACCGAACTCAGCGGCTACCTGTCGGAACTGCCCTCGGACCCCAGCGCCCTGGACACGATGCTCAACCGCCAGGCCGAACTGAAATCACTCACCCGCAAATACGCACCCGACATCGACGGCGTGATCGCCTGGGCCGACGAATCCCGCGCCCGCCTCGACTCTCTCGACGTGTCCGAGGACGCGCTGGCCAAACTGGCCGCCGAGGTCGAGATCGCCGCGGGCAAAGTGCGCGAGGCCGCCCGCAAACTCAGCGCCGCCCGCACCAAGGCCGCGACCAAACTGGCCGCCGCCGTGAGCACCGAACTCGGCGGGCTGGCAATGGGCAAGGCACGCTTGGAAGTTCAGGTGCGGCCGCTGCGGGCGAGTGCCCAGGACTCCGCGCCGCTCGATGTCGACGGGACCACCCTGCACGCGGGCTCCAACGGCGTCGACGAGGTGGAATTCCGGCTGTCGGCGCACTCGGGCGCGCAATCGCTACCGCTGAGCAAGAGCGCCTCCGGTGGTGAGCTCTCGCGCGTGATGCTCGCGCTGGAAGTAGTGCTCGCCGGCTCGGATCACGGCGCGACCATGGTGTTCGACGAGGTCGACGCGGGCGTCGGCGGTCGGGCCGCGGTGGAGATCGGCAAACGCCTCGCCCGCCTGGCCCGCACCCATCAGGTGATCGTCGTGACCCACCTACCGCAGGTGGCGGCCTTCGCCGACACCCACCTGGTGGTGAACAAGTCCGACGACGGAAAAGGCAAGGTGGACAGCGGGGTTCGCACCCTCACCGACGAGGAACGCGTGGTGGAACTGGCCCGCATGCTGGCCGGCCTCGACGACACCGAGACCGGCCGGGCACACGCGGAAGAACTGCTGGAGACCGCTCGATCAGAGCGAAGCGTCTCGCTCTGATCAGCGCAGCGCCTTGCGGATGCCGCCGATGAGCTGGTTGGTCAGCTGGCGCAGGCCGAACTCCATGGCCTTGGCCGGAACGGGCAGCGACGGCTCCGATTCCATGGTGTAGACCACGCGGGTGCCGCCCTCGGCGGTGTCGGCGAAGGTGATGATGCCGACGTGGCGCTTGACCGGCGCGCCCTTGACGATCTTGTACTCCATGCGCTCGCCGGGGACCAGCGCGGTGATCTCCTCGGTGACGCCGAGCTTGCCGAAGCCGAGCAGGTGCTGGGCGCCGACACCGGTGACGGCGTCGCCCTGCTTCACGAGCTTGACCTGGATGGGCAGGTGGGGGTTCACGCTCTCCCGCTCACTGAAAAGGCGGTAGACGATGTCGCGTGGGGCGTCGAGAACCGTCTCGACAGTGCTGCTCGGCATTGTTTTCTGCTCCTGATCGAAGTATCTGTGACAGGGAGCATACGGGTATCGGGGCGGTCGGTGACTCGGCGCGCCTCCACCAAAGGTTGAGGGTTTGGCTTCATCATCGGGCTCATGAAGATGCCGGCGTTGTTGTCACGGAACACCGAAACGCTGCCCGGTGTCGCCGGGATCGCGCGGGTGGATCGCAATACCCGGCGATTGCTCGGCCGGGTCGGTGCGGGCGATGTCGCGGTCCTGGACGAGACCGATCTGGATCGCCATACCGCCGACCGGCTCGTCGAGGCGGGCGTCGTGGCGGTGATCAACACGTCGCCGTCGATTTCGGGTCGCTATCCCAATCTCGGTCCGGAGGTGCTGGTCGCCAACGGGATCGTGCTCATGGACGCGGTTTCCTCCGACGCGTTCGGCAAGATCAAGGACGGCGCGAAGATCCGCATCGACGCCGGTGTCGCCTATGCCGACAAGCTGACCAAGAAGGAACCCGAGGTCCTGGTGGAGGGCATCGAGTTCGACGAGTCGACGATCGCGGACCGGATGATCGAGGCCCGCAACGGGCTGGCCGATCACCTCGACGCCTTCGCGGGCAACACCACCGAGTTCGTGCGCACCGAGAGCGCGCTGCTGATCGACGGTATCGGTGTGCCCGACATCGAGCTGGATCTGCGCAACCGGCACGTGGTCGTGATCGCCGACGGGCCGGGGCATCTCGAGGAGTTGCAGCGGCTCAAGCCGTTCATCAAGGAGTACGCGCCGATCCTGATCGGTGTGGGCCGCGGTGCGGATACGTTGCGCAAGCTCAAGTACAAGCCGGACCTGATCGTCGGTGATCCGGACGAGATCAGCACCCCCACCTTGCGTTCCGGTGCGGAGATGATCCTGCCCGCCGACACCGACGGCCACGCGCGTGGGCTGGAACGCATCCAGGACCTCGGTATCGGCGCGACGACGTTCCCGTCGTCGGGGTCGCCGACCGATCTGGCGTTGATGCTCGCCGATCACCACGGTGCGTCGCTGATCGTGCTGGCCGGTGCGCACGCGTCGCTGGAGGACTTCTTCGACCGTGGCCGCCGCGACAGCAATCCGGCGACGTTCCTCACCCGGCTGAAGGTCGGCGCGAAACTAGTCGATGCGAATGCCGTGTCGACGCTGTACCGGCATCGGTCGACCGGTGCGGCGCTGGCGTTCGTGGTGCTGGCGGCGCTGGTGGCGGTGGTCGTGGTGATTCTGGCCTCGCAGAGCGGGTCCGAGGTGTTCGATGTGGCCGCCGGGTATTGGGACCGGCTCGTCGAGTGGGTGCGGGTCCAGCTGTGATCTCACTGCGGCAGCACGCCATTTCGATCGCGGCGATCTTCCTGGCTCTCGCGATCGGGGTGGTTCTCGGTTCCCAGACGGTGGCCGCCGATCTGCTGTCGGGTCTGCGTTCGGACAAGGATGATCTCAGCGGTCAGGTCGAGGCGTTGAGCGCCGAGAACGACCAGCTCACCAGCCGCCTGGACGCGACGGACGGCTTCATCGCCGGCGCGTCGGGCCGCATTCTGGCAGGCACTTTGGCCGACCGTCGCGTGCTCGTGTTCACCACCCCCGATGCGGATCCCGCCGATGTCGACGGTGTGCGCAAGGCACTCGAAACGGCGGGCGCCTCGGTGACCGGCCGGATCGCGCTCACCGATGCTTTCGTCGACAGCGGTGAGGGTGATCGCATGCGATCGGCGCTGACCAATGTCGTCCCCGCGGGCGCGCAGCTGCGCACCGGCGCCGTCGACCAGGGCAGCATGGCGGGCGACCTGCTCGGCCTGACGCTGTTCACCGACCCCGCGACGAACAGTCCACGCGCCACCGCCCAGGAACAGGCCCTGCTCCTGGAAACCCTGCGCGGCGGCGGCTTCCTCGCCTACGGCGACACGCCGACCGACCCCGCCCAGATGGCCGTCGTCGTCACCGGCGACGGCATCGCCGACGACGCCGGCCAGGGCGCGACCATCGCCCGGTTCACCGGCGCCGTCCGCGCCCGCACCGCCGCCACCGTCCTGGCGGGCCGCCCCGGCGCCGCCGAAGGCAACGCCCCCATCGCCCACGTCCGCGCCCAGGCCCCCCTCGCCACCACCGTCACCACCGTCGACAACATCGACCGCGAAACAGGCCGCGTAACAACAGCCCTCGCCCTCCCCGAACAACTCAACGGCGTAGCCGGACGTTACGGAACAGGCCCGTCAGCAACCTCCCTGACACTGGTAGCAATGCCCCGCTGATTGAGAACCTCACCACCACAAAAAGGTGACTTTCCGCGCCGGCGATCCCAACAAAACCCCTGATCTGGCAAGCACATGGGTAACTCCCCGGGTACGGGCCAAGTCCTCCCCAGCCAACCGCAAGCGGCCGACGCGACAGTTAACCCACCTCGGTTGCGCTTGAAGTTCCGGGGAGGCGGTACTGTGGTGGTCCGTGGGTCATCAACGGAATCAGGCTCGAAATGCCACCAAGCACATCTTCGTGAGCGGTGGCGTCGCCTCCTCTTTGGGTAAGGGTCTCACCGCTTCCAGCCTCGGTCAGTTGCTGACCGCGCGCGGTATGCGGGTGACGATGCAGAAGCTCGACCCGTATCTGAACGTCGATCCGGGCACCATGAACCCGTTCCAGCACGGTGAGGTGTTCGTCACCGAGGACGGCGCCGAGACCGATCTGGATGTCGGTCATTACGAGCGTTTCCTCGATCGCGATCTGTCCGGTGCGGCGAATGTGACGACCGGTCAGATCTATTCGACCGTGATCGCCAAGGAGCGGCGCGGCGAGTATCTGGGTGACACCGTGCAGGTGATCCCGCACATCACCGACGAGATCAAGAACCGCATCATGGCGATGACCGGTCCGGATCTGCAGGGTCATGTGCCGGATGTGGTGATCACCGAGATCGGTGGCACCGTCGGTGACATCGAGTCGCAGCCGTTCCTCGAGGCGGCGCGCCAGATCCGCCACGATGTGGGCCGCGACAATGTGTTCTTCCTGCACGTGTCGCTGGTGCCGTACCTGGCGCCCTCGGGCGAGCTCAAGACCAAGCCGACGCAGCATTCGGTGGCGGCACTGCGCAATATCGGTATCCAGCCCGACGCGCTGATCCTGCGCTGTGACCGTGAGGTGCCGCAGGGTCTGAAGAACAAGATCGCGCTGATGTGCGACGTCGACGTCGAGGCGTGCATCTCCACGCCGGACGCGCCGTCGATCTACGACATCCCGAAGGTGCTGCACAGCGAGGGCCTGGATGCCTACGTCGTGCGCAAGCTGGGGCTGCCGTTCCGCGATGTCGACTGGACGGTGTGGGGCGACCTGCTCGAGCGGGTGCACTCGCCGCGCGAGACCGTGGAGGTGGCGCTGGTCGGCAAGTACGTCGATCTGCCCGATGCCTACCTGTCGGTGACCGAGGCGCTGCGTGCAGGTGGCTTCGCGCATCGATCGAAGGTGCAGATCCGCTGGGTGCCCTCCGACGAGTGCGAGACCGAGGCGGGCGCGCAGGCCGCGTTGCGTGATGTGGACGCGGTGCTGATCCCCGGCGGTTTCGGTATCCGTGGCATCGAGGGCAAGCTCGGCGCCATCAGTTACGCGCGTAGGCGCGGTATCCCGCTGCTCGGCCTGTGTCTCGGCCTGCAGTGTGTGGTGATCGAGGCGGCCCGTTCGGTCGGCATCGCGGACGCGAATTCCGCCGAGTTCGAGCCGGATACCAAGAACCCGGTCATCTCGACCATGGCCGACCAGGAAGACGTGGTCGCCGGTGAGGCCGATCTGGGCGGCACCATGCGTCTGGGCGCGTACCCGGCCACCCTGCAGAAGGGTTCGGTCGTCGCGCAGGCCTACGGCAGCGAGCACGTGTCCGAGCGACACCGCCATCGCTTCGAGGTGAACAACGCCTACCGCGACGCGATCGCCAAGAGCGGTCTGGTGTTCTCGGGCACCTCGCCCGACGGGCATCTGGTGGAGTTCGTGGAGTACCCGGCATCGGTGCACCCGTTCTTCGTCGCCACCCAGGCGCACCCGGAGCTCAAGAGCCGTCCGACCCGGCCGCATCCGCTGTTCGCCGCGCTGATCCACGCCGCGTTGAAATACAAACTGGCCGAACGCCTTCCCGTAGACTTCCCGGAGGAAGAGCTCGCGGAGCAGGCCGCGGAACTCTGAATCGGTGGCAAGGCGGCGATGAGCGAACCCGGTAAGCACGACTTCGAGACGGTATCGAGCCGGGTGCTCTACAGCGGCGCGATCGTGGCATTGCGCCAAGATCAGGTCGCGATGCCCGACGGGCGGGTCGCCGAGCGTGAGGTCATCGAGCATCACGGTGCGGTGGCGGTACTCGCGCTCGACGACGAGGGACGGGTGGTGCTGATCCGTCAGTACCGCCATCCCATCCGCACCCGGCTGCTCGAACTGCCCGCCGGGCTGCTCGATATCGACGGCGAGGACCCGCTCACCGCTGCCAAGCGCGAGCTGGCCGAGGAGACGGGCCTGGCCGCCGCCGAATGGTCGGTGCTGGTGGACGTGGCGTTGTCGCCGGGTTTCACCGACGAGGCGCTGCGGGTGTTCTTCGCGACCGGGCTCACCGAGACTCATCGTCCGGACCCCGAGCACGAGGAAGCCGACCTGGAACTGGTACGGATGCCGCTCGACGAGGCGGTGCGTGCGGCGTTGGCAGGCGAGATCGTGAACGCCACTGCCGTGGCGGGCGTGCTCGCGTACGCCTCGGCTCAGGCGAACGGGTTGACCCTGCGTCCGGCCGACGCACCGTGGCCCGGTCAGCCGACGGCGTTCCTGCGACGCAAAGCAGCCGAGGCGCGAACCGACGCCCGGTCGTGACGCGGCTTCCGGAGCACGTACAGGCAGCCGCGTTCCGGTACGGCGGCGGCGGGTAGGCGCGGATGAGCGTGCTGGCGCGGGAGATCGACGCCTACCTCGACCATCTGGCGGTCGAGCGCGGCGCCGCGCGCAACACGCTGGGCGCCTATCGGCGTGACCTGGCCCGCTACCAGGGGTTCCTCACCGCTCGCGGTGTCGGGTCGTTGCGCGACGTATCCCAAGGGGACGTCGCCGAATTCACGATGGCCCTGCGTGCGGGCGGCGAGGATCATCCGCCGTTGGCCGCGGGGTCTGTCGCCAGGGCATTGATCGCGGTGCGCGGGTTGCACCGGTTCGCGGCCGCCGAGGGCATCACCGACACCGATGTGGCGCACGCGGTGAAACCACCCGCGCCGGGTCGGCGGTTGCCGAAAGCCTTGCCGTACGACCAGGTCCTGCGCGTACTCGAAGCAGCGGGCGGTGAGGGCGGCGTGGACGACGGCGGACCGCGCGGTCTGCGGGACCGGGCGCTGCTGGAATTGCTGTACTCCACGGGCGCCCGCATCTCGGAAATGGTCGGTCTCGACGTCGACGACATAGACACCGAGCAGCGGTGCGTCGTGCTGCGCGGCAAAGGTGGCAAACAGCGCCTCGTCCCCATCGGCAGGCCCGCGCTCGCCGCCGTCGACGCCTACCTCGTGCGCGGTAGACCCTCGCTCGCCGCGAACGGAAAGGGAAGCGGCGGCGCCCTTTTCCTCAACAACCGGGGCGGCAGGCTGTCACGGCAGAGCGCCTGGCAGGTGTTGCAGACCGCGGCCGAACGCGCGGGCATCGGTGCGACGGTGTCGCCGCACACGCTGCGCCACTCCTTCGCCACCCACCTGCTCGACGGTGGCGCCGACGTGCGCGTGGTGCAGGAGCTGCTCGGGCACGCCTCGGTGACGACCACCCAGATCTACACCCTCGTCACGGTGAGCACCCTGCGTGAAGTGTGGGCGACGGCCCACCCGCGTGCCCGCTGAGGGTGACCTCTCCACTCCGGGTGAAGCGGGTATCGTGCGAACACGCCCGGCGTTGCCATGCCGTACCCGAGCGGTGCGAGCGGTAGCGTCTACCCGGAGCTGGACCGTACGAAAGTGAGGCGGGTGGCGAACCGGCCTCGCTACCCTCGACAGGGGTTACCGGCAAGGAAACGTATAAGGAGCAGCGGATCGTGACGACAGCGGAAACACCGTGGGACGGTGGGCCGGAACAGGTCACCGAGGCCGTCGAGATCGGCCCGACGGGCCGCCCGCTGCGCCTGGTACCCGAACCACCGCAGGTCAAGCAGCACGGCGACGCGCTCGTCGTGGCCATGTGCAATCAGAAGGGCGGGGTCGGCAAGACCACCTCGACCATCAATCTCGGTGCGGCACTGGCCGAATACGGGCGCCGCGTACTGCTGGTCGACCTCGACCCGCAGGGCGCGCTGTCGGCCGGTCTCGGCGTCGCCCATCACGATCTCGACCTGACCGTGCACAACCTGCTGATCGGCGGCAAAGCCTCGGTCGACGACGTGCTGCAGACCACCAAGGTCGACGGCATGGACCTCCTACCCAGCAACATCGACCTCTCGGCCGCCGAGATCCAGCTGGTGAACGAGGTGGGTCGCGAACAGTCCCTCGGCCGCGCGCTGGCCGGAGTGCGTGATCGCTACGACTACATCCTCATCGACTGTCAGCCCTCCCTCGGGCTGCTCACCGTCAACGCGCTCGCCTGCTCCGACGGGGTCATCATCCCGATGGAATGCGAGTACTTCTCGCTGCGCGGACTGGCCCTGCTCAACGACACCGTGGAGAAGGTGCGCGACCGCCTCAATCCGCGGTTGAGCCTGTACGGGATCGTGGTCACCATGTTCGATGCCCGGTTGCTGCATTCGCGTCAGGTGATGTCGCGCGTGGTCGAGGTGTTCGGCGACCTCGTCTACGACACCGCCATCTCGCGCACCGTGCGGTTCCCGGACGCCAGCGTCGCCGGTGAGCCGATCACCACCTGGGCGCCGAAATCGGCGGGCGCGGAAGCGTATCGCGCCATGGCACGCGAGGTCATCCACCGGTCGGGCCGGTGATCGAGGCACAACCTGCGGTGCAAGCAGTACCCGAAGAGGCAGTACCGGCGGAAACCAGCGGATTCCATCTGCGGCTCACCAACTTCGAGGGGCCGTTCGATCTGCTGCTGACGCTGATCAGTTCACGCAAACTCGATGTCACCGAGGTGGCGCTGCACAAGGTCACCGACGAATTCATCGCCTACACCAAGGCATTGACCGCCGAGCTGGCCGAGAACACCAAGCTGCGCGCGGACAAGATCCTCGATCAGACCACCGAATTCCTCGTCGTCGCCGCGACTCTGCTCGATCTGAAAGCCGCCCGGTTGTTGCCGTCGGGGGAGATGACCGACGCCGACGACCTCGAACTGCTCGAGGCACGCGACCTGCTGTTCGCCCGGCTGCTGCAGTACCGCGCGTTCAAACAGGTGGCCGAACTGCTCGCCGAGCTGGAAGCCGCCGCGCTGCGCCGGTATCCGAGGTCGGTGGCGCTGGAAGATCAGTTCGCCGGGCTGCTCCCCGAAGTGACCCTCGGAGTGGATGTCGCCGCGTTCGCCGAGATCGCGGCCGCCGCGTTTCGGCCGCGTCCGATCGCCGAGGTAGGGCTCGGACATCTGCACATGCACACCATCTCGGTGGCCGAACAGGCCGAGCTGGTGCTGGCCCGGCTCAAGGAACGCGGACCCGGCGGGTGGACGACCTTCGCCGAGCTGGTGTCCGATTGCACGGTTCCGGTGGAAATCGTGGCCCGGTTCCTGGCGTTGCTCGAGTTGTATCGCGGCAAGACGATCGCCTTCGACCAGCCCGACCCCCTCGGCCCACTGGCCGTGAGCTGGCTCGGCGAACTCGACCCCGACGCCGAGGCGGCGGCACTGACCTTCGAGGAGGATTACGGGTGATCGGCGCACCGAAACAGACCCGAGGGCTCCCGAACAGCCAGCAGGAGGCGGCATGAGCGAGACAGTGGCTGAATTCACGTCCGAGCAGCTCGACGACGCGGAACTGCGGTCCGCGCTCGAGGCCATGCTGCTCGTCGTCGACGCTCCCGCGCCGGTAGAACAGCTGGCCGCGGCCCTGGACGACACCAGCGAACGGGTCGAGGAAACCCTGCGCGCGATGTCGGCGGAACTGACCGCACGCGGCAGCGGCATCGACCTGCGTTTCGTCGGTGACGGTTGGCGCTTCTATACTCGACAGGAGTACGCGCCCTATGTCGAGCGGGTACTGCTCGACGGGGCCCGGACGAAGCTCACCCGGGCCGCCTTGGAAACCTTGGCGGTGGTCGCCTACCGCCAGCCGGTGACCCGCACCCGGGTCAGCGCGGTTCGCGGGGTGAACGTCGACGGAGTGATGCGCACGCTGCTGGCGCGGGGCTTGATCGCGGAAGCGGGTCAGGACCCGGAAACCAACGGCACGCTCTACCGCACCACCGAGTTGTTCCTCGAACGGATCGGGCTCGCCTCACTGGGCGACCTGCCACCGCTGGCGCCGCTGCTTCCCGGCGTCGATCTGATCGACGAGATCAGCGAGAGCCTGGACACCGATCCCCGGTACACCAGGCTGCAAAAACCCGCCGAGTCCGACATGGATCTCGGCACCGACGATTGACAGGACAGATGAATAATTCCGCTCGCCGAGATGGCACACCGGATCGAAGAAAACGCAGCGACCAGCCCCGAAGTGGCGCGAACCGAACCGCGGCTCCCCGCGGCGGCAGTGCGCGCACCGGTCAGGCCGGTACCCGTGGCGAGGCCCCCGGCCGCCGCGGCACCAGCGCGGGTGGCTTCCAGCGCGGCAATCAGACAGCGGCCCGATCGGCCGGCTCCTTCCAGCGTGACGCCGAATCCGGTGGTCGCCGCGGCTCGACCGGGGGCTACCAGCGCGACGACCGTCGCAGCGCCCCCGGTGGTTACCAGCGTGACGATCGACGCAGCGCCCCGGCCGGTGGCGACCGTCGTGGCCCGTCCGCCGGTGGTTACCAGCGCGACGACCGTCGCGGCGCAGGCGCTTCCAACGGTGGCGGTTACCCGCGTGGTGACGCCGACCGCGGACAGCGTGGCGACACAGCCGGACAGCGCAGCGGCACTTCGGCCGGCACGCAGGCCTTCGTGGCGCGCAACAAGAAGTCCGCGAAACCGCAGCGCAAGGTCGTCGCCCCGACGATCCTGAACAACGCCAAGCCTGCCCGTCATCAGCACGCCGACACCGCCGAGGGCCCCAAGAAGCTCCCGTGGGGTGAAGGCGAACGTCTGCAGAAGGTGCTGGCCAAGGCCGGTGTGGCCTCGCGCCGCGCCGCCGAGGAGATGATCGCCCAGGGCCGCGTCGAGGTCGACGGCAAGATCGTGCGCGAGCAGGGTCTGCGCATCGACGCCGAGAACGCCGTCGTGCGCGTGGACGGCACCCGCGTGGTCGTGCGGGACGAACTCGTGCACCTGGTGCTGAACAAGCCCAAGGGCTGGCAGTCCACCATGTCCGACGACCTGGGCCGCCCCTGTGTCGGTGACATCGTGGCCGAGCGGATCGCCGCGGGTCAGCGCCTGTTCCACGTGGGTCGGCTCGACGCCGACACCGAGGGCCTGCTGCTGCTCACCAACGACGGTGAGATGGCGCATCGCCTGATGCACCCGTCGTTCGAGGTGCCCAAGACCTACCTGGCCACCGTGTACGGCGAGGTCAACTACCGGCTCGTCGGCAAGCGGCTGCGCGAAGGCGTCGAGCTCGAGGACGGGCCGGCCAAGGTCGACAAGTTCATGGTGCTCGAGTCCTACGAGGGCCGGTCGCTGGTGAAGCTGGTGCTGCACGAAGGCCGCAAGCACATCGTGCGCCGCCTGCTCGACGAGGTGGGTCACCCGGTGATCCGCCTGGTCCGCACGCATCTGGGCCCGGTGGCCCTCGGTGATCAGCGTCCCGGCACCCTTCGGGTGCTCGGCCGCGACGAAATCGGCAAACTCTACGAGGCGGTGCAGCTGTGAACGGAGTGGATTTCTCGGTGGAACCTGCCCAGGGCAGGCTGGCCGGCGACGGCACGCTCGTCGTCGCCATGGACGGCCCGTCCGGCACCGGCAAGTCCAGTGTGTCGCGTAAGTTGGCCACCCGCCTGAACGCCCGCTACCTCGACACCGGTGCCATGTACCGGGTGGCGACGCTGCGGGTGCTGCGTGCGGGCGTGGATCTCACCGATGCCGAGGCGATCGCGCAAGCCGTTGCGGCGCTGCCTCTTTCGATCGGCACGGACCCCAGTCACGAGGTCGTCGAACTCGACGGTGACGACGTGTCGGCCGAGATCCGCGGTGACGCGGTGACCAAGGCCGTTTCGGCGGTGTCGGCGGTGGCGCAGGTGCGCGAGCAACTCGTCGCCCTGCAGCGTGAGATCGCCGCCGTGGCCGGCCGAATCGTGGTCGAGGGCCGCGATATCGGCACCGTCGTGCTCACCGACGCCGACGCCAAGATCTACCTCACGGCCTCCGCGGAGGCGCGCGCCCAGCGGCGCAATGCCCAGAACATCCGCGAGGGACGCGGCGACGACTACCCGGCCGTGCTGGCCGACGTACAGCGCCGCGACACCCTCGATTCCACCCGCAAGGTCTCGCCGTTGCGCCCCGCCGCCGACGCGGTGCTCGTCGATACCAGCGATCTCACGATGGAACAGACCATCGACGAGCTGTATCGCGTGGTGGCCCAGCAGCTTTCGGCCACGACAGGAGGGTCGCGATGATCGAGGACGTACTCGAGGGCGACGGTATCTGGACCGATGAAACCGACTGGGAGATCACCGATCTCGAAGGTGAGGGCGAGGGTGAGGAACACCTCGCCATGCCGACGGTCGCGGTGGTCGGCCGTCCGAATGTCGGCAAGTCGACCCTGGTGAACCGCATCCTCGGCAGGCGCGAAGCCGTTGTCGAGGACGTTCCCGGTGTTACCCGTGACCGGATCTCGTACGAGGCCAGCTGGGCCGGACGCCGCTTCCTCGTGCAGGACACCGGCGGCTGGGAGCCCGACGCCAAGGGCCTGCAGCAGCATGTGGCCCGTCAGGCCGAGGTCGCGATGGAAACCGCCGACGCGATCCTGCTCGTCGTCGACGCCACCGTCGGCGCGACCGCGACCGACGAGGCCGCGGTGCGTAAGCTGCGCCGCTCCAAGATCCCGGTGATCCTGGTCGCCAACAAGGTCGACGATCAGAAGGTCGAGATCGAGGCCGCGACACTGTGGTCGCTCGGCCTCGGCGAGCCGCGCATGGTCTCGGCCGCGCACGGTCGCGGTACCGGTGACCTGCTCGACGATGTGCTCGCCGCACTGCCCGAGACCCCGCGCGAAGGCACGGGTGTGGCCGGGCCGCGTCGGGTGGCGCTGGTCGGCAAGCCCAATGTCGGCAAGTCGAGCCTGCTGAACAAGCTGGCCGGCGACGAACGTTCGGTGGTCCACGATGTCGCGGGCACCACCGTCGACCCGGTCGACTCCCTGGTGGAGCTCGGCGGCAAGGTGTGGAAGTTCGTCGACACCGCCGGTCTGCGCCGCAAGGTCTCCAATGCCACCGGCACCGAGTTCTACGCCTCGCTGCGGACCAAGTCGGCGCTCGAGGCGTCGGAGGTGGCGATCATGCTGATCGACGCCTCGGTGCCGATCACCGAACAGGATCTGCGGGTGATCAGCCTGGTCGCCGACTCCGGTCGCGCGCTGGTGCTGGCGTTCAACAAGTGGGACCTGGTCGACGAGGATCGCCGCTACATGCTCGAGCGCGAGATCGATCGCGACCTCGTGCGGGTGCCGTGGGCGCAGCGGGTGAACATCTCCGCGCACACCGGTCGCGCCGTGGCGAAGCTGGTGCCGCAGATGGAGACCGCGCTCGAGTCCTGGGACAAGCGCATCTCCACCGGCCGGTTGAACACCTGGCTCAAGGAAGTCATCGCGGCCACCCCACCGCCGATGCGCGGCGGCCGACAGCCCCGCGTCATGTTCGCCACCCAGGCCAGCACTCGTCCGCCGACGTTCGTGCTGTTCACCACCGGTTTCCTCGAGGCAGGTTACCGTCGCTTCCTGGAGCGGCGCCTGCGCGAGGAGTTCGGTTTCGACGGCTCGCCCGTGCGCATCTCGGTGCGCGTGCGCGAGAAGAAGGAACGCAGAAAGTAGTTCGACCCGACGAGGCCCCGGCGTACACCGCCGGGGCCTCGTTTCGTTATGCGTCGAAGACGCGATCGAGCAGGTGCTCCACCAATTGTGGTGAGCGCGCGGCGTAATCGTTGTCGGTGAGCATGCCCTGGGCGAGTCCGCCGAGCGTGAGCAGGATCAGCTCGGCGTCCGCGACGATCGTCGCATCGTCGGCCTCGTCGCCGCGCGCACGCCGGAGCTGGTCTGCCACTGCGTTCACGATGTACTTCGGTGCCCCGGTCATATCGGCGGCCGCGACGTCGGAACCGGTGAGGGCGGCCGCGTGGAAGATCCCGAGAATTACCGCGTTCTGCCTACTCGCTTCGTCGCGGGGGAGTAGCGCGAGCAGCATCGCGCGCACGACGTCGCGTGGCCCGGACCCCGGCCCCAACGCCGCGAGTTCCCGCCCGAACCGCTCCCCGGAATCGATCACCACCGCCTGATGCGTGGCGACCAGGAACTCCCGTTTTGTCCCGAAGTAGTACTGCACCGACCGCACCGAGACCCCGGCTTCGGCGGCGACGGACTGGAACGTGGCCGCGTCGAGCCCGCCCCGCGCGATCACTCGCCGCGCGGCATCGGTGATGACCCCGCGGCGCTCGTCATGGTCGGCCAAACGCGGCACCCTGCCTCCTTCGTCGCTGTCGGCGAAATCTTTATGGTACGCCCATATCACCTATGTGGTACGGTCATATCATCAACGACGAACAGGGGTGGTTATGGCCAAGATCGGGCGATTCAAGAACGACGCCGCGCGCGAGGAGTACCTGCGGACCTATCGGGAGCTGGAGAAGCAGTGGCCCGTTTCGTCGGAGATGCTCGACATCCCTACTTCCTTCGGCATGACGAAGGTCCGTAAATCCGGTGCGGGACAAGGTATTCCGTTCGTGCTGATGCACTCTCTCGGCGGTAACAGCCTGATGTGGCGCCACGTGATCGAGGACTTCGCCCGCGATCACGTGGTGTACGCGCCGGAGATGATCGGTGCGCCTGGTCTCAGTGTGCAGACCGCACCGATCGACGAGACGAAGTTCGGTGCCTGGTTGGGGGAGGTGCTCGACGGACTCGGCGTCGAGCGGGTTCACCTGGTCGGCTACTCGCAGGGTGCGTGGCAGGCGATGGCTGTCGCGACCACTCAGCAGGCACGGCTGGCGAGCCTGAGCGTCGTGGAGCCGAGCGGCACCTTGACCAAGATCAAATGGAGCCTGTTGTGGACGATGCTTCGCGTCGGTGCCCGGCCGACGGACAAGAACCTGCGCGCGATGAACGCACGGCTCAATCCGGGCGTCACCCTCACCGACGCCGAATTCGCCGGTGTGAAGGCGGCTCTCGGGTATGCCCCGACGATCGGCTATCCGAAGATGTTCACCGACGAGCGACTCGCGACGATCACGACACCGACCCTGCTGCTGCTCGGGTCGGAGTCGTTGGTGGTCGATCCGCAACTGGCCGAACAACGCGTGCGCGACAACCTGCCCACCTGCGAGGTCGAGATCTTCCCCGGTGTGGGGCACGGTCTCTTCTATCAGATTTCCCGGCAGGTGACCGCGCGCATCCTGGACTTCGCCCGCCGCTACGAACACATCGACGCGCGCCACGCCGAACAGCTGACCTATCCGGACTGATAATCCGCTGAGAACGGTGCATAGTGGACACCTTGGGGGCGGCTGAGGCGTTGTTTCGGTAAGAGGTCGACGGTGGCCTCCGGAAGGAGTGCGTCATGAGTCTCATCGGAACCCTGCTCGGGTGGGTACTGACGGTGTTCTTGGTGCTGTTGATCGCGCGGATGGTGGTCGACTGGCTCGAAACGCTTGGCAATCGGTCGCCGTGGGTGGGGAAGGTCCGGTCGGTGACCCATGCGGCGACAGAACCGGTGATCGCGCCGGTGCGCAAGGTACTCAAGCCGGTCCGGCTGGGCGAGGTCTCCATCGACCTCGCCTTCACGGTCGTGTTCATCGCCGTGCTGATCCTGCGGGCGGTGGCGTTCAGCCTGTGACCGGCGCACCTTCCACCCGCCACCTGGTGAGCACCGCGCTCACACAGGTGGCGTCGGTGAGGGCGTCGACCGTGTCGGCCAGCGCCGATTCGCGGGCGCGGTGGGTGAGGACGATGAGATGTGCGTCGTCGCCGTGGTGTTCCTGACGCACACGTTCGATGCTCACCCCGTGGTCGGCGAAGATCGAGGCCACCTGCGCGAGCGCGCCCGCGTGATCGGTGACCCGCAGGTTCAGGTAGTAGCGGGTGGGAATGTCGCCGAACGGCGCGACCGGTAGCTCGGCGTAATACGAGGCGCGTGGAGCCCGGCCACCGTTCACGCGGTTGCGCGCCGCACTCACCAGATCACCGAGCAGTGCCGAGGCAGTGGCCCGCGTCGCGTCGCGACCGGAGAACATCAGTCGCCCGGCGCCCTCGGCGTCCACCGTCACCGCGCTGAACGGCGCCTCCACCTGGGCCAGCGGGTGCGCGGCAGGCAGCAGTGCGGGATGCACCCGTACCGAGATCCATTCCTTGCCACCGTCTTCGGGCTCACTGATGCGGGTGCACACGGTCAGCTGACGCAACCGCAACGACAACGCGTCGGCAGCCGCCAGGTCGTGTGCCGGCGCCACCCCGAACTCCTCGAAATGCACATCGGTGACCTCCACCCGGGTATGAAAGGCCAACGTGGCGAGGATCGCCGCCGCGTGCGCGTCGGCCGCGGCGAAGACGCCGAGCACCTCGCGCACGCGATCGCCCGACAGCGACTGCGTGAGCGGCCGGACCACCGGCACCCCGCCCGCAACGGCGGCCTCGAAACACAGATCCGCCCCGAATTCCTCGGCAGCCGACATCAATTCGGCACCGTGCGAGGCGATGAGCGCGGTATTCGCGGTCACCACCGAACGCCCCGCCCGCAATGCGTCGAGGACGGCGTCCAAGCTCTCGGCGGTCGCGGTGGTGTCGACGACGAGGTCGGCCGCGTCCGTGTCGAGGGTCAATCGCGCCCCGGCTCGTGCGCTCAGTTCGTCGGTGGATTCGGCGATGATCCGCACCACCTCCCCGGCCTGCGCCCCGGTGCCGAGCACCGCGACACGCAACGAACGGGAACGAAAGTGCCGAGTAGCCATACGAATTCGCCTAACGCCGAGAACCGCCGAACATCGGAGCCGGCGCACGCGCGCCACCCCCATGCGGCCAGTATCCCGCCAGAAACGGCACGGCGGCACCACTTTTCGCGTCACAAACCGCCCAGCCACGCCCGGATTGCCGGGATACTCGACGGGAGTTACCCGCGAGTACCTCGCGGGCGAGCAGGGAGAGGACAGCGGGATGGCCCTGGTTGTACAGAAATTCGGTGGCTCGTCGGTCGCGACCGCGGAGCGCATCCGCCGGGTCGCCGAGCGGATCGTGGAGACCAAGAAGCAGGGCAACGACGTGGTTGTCGTGTGCTCGGCGATGGGCGACACCACCGACGAATTGCTGGATCTGGCGGGTCAGGTGGCGCCGGCACCGCCGCCGAGGGAGATGGACATGCTGCTCACCTCGGGCGAGCGGATCTCGAACGCGTTGGTGGCCATGGCCATTCATTCCCTCGGCGCGGAGGCGCGTTCGCTCACCGGTTCACAGGCCGGGGTGATCACCACCGGCGCGCACGGCAACGCCAAGATCATCGAGGTCGATCCCGGCCGGGTGCGGCGCGCCCTCGACGACGGCGAGATCGTGCTGGTCGCGGGCTTCCAGGGCGTGAGTCAGGACAGCCGTGACGTCACCACGCTCGGTCGAGGCGGCTCCGACACCACCGCCGTCGCCTTGGCGGCCGCGCTGCACGCCGACGTGTGCGAGATCTACACCGATGTCGACGGCGTGTTCACCGCCGACCCGCGCATCGTCGGCGATGCCCAGAAACTCGACCAGGTCTCCTACGAGGAGATGCTCGAGATGGCGGCGTGCGGTTCCAAGGTGCTCATGCTGCGCTGCGTCGAGTACGCCCGCCGCTACCAGGTCCCGGTGCATGTTCGCTCGTCCTACACCGACACCGTCGGCACCACCGTGTTCGGCTCGATGGCCGACATCCCCGCCGACCAGGCCGTGCTCACCGGGGTCGCGCACGACCGCAACGAGGCCAAGGTGACCGTGGTCGGCGTGCCCGACGAACCCGGTTACGCCGCGCAGGTGTTCCGTGCCGTGGCCGATGCCGAGGTGGGCATCGACATGGTCGTGCAGAACACCGGAACCGGCCGCACCGACATCACCTTCACGCTGCCCGCCGCCGACGGCGACCGCGCGGTCGCGCTGTTGCGCTCGCGTCGCGCCGAGATCGGCTTCGCCGATGTGCGCTACGACGACCGCGTCGGCAAGGTATCGCTCATCGGTGCGGGCATGCGCAACAATCCCGGCGTCACCGCGACCTTCTGTGAGGCACTGGCGGCAGCGGGCATCAATCTCGACCTCATCGCCACCTCCGAGATCCGCATCTCCGTGCTGGTCCGCGACACCGACCTCGACGAGGCGGTGCGCATCCTGCACCGCGCCTTCGACCTGGGCGGGGCCGAGGTGGCCGTGGTGCACGGCGGAACGGGACGCTGACCTGGTTCAGCCGATCGAGGCGGTGAGGGCGCGCAACGCCTCGGCGGTGGCCGGGATGAGCGGCGCCCGTCGTTGCGCGGCGCGGGCGGCCAGTTGTTCCATGATCCGCTCGCGCACCCCCGGCCATTCATCGCGCAGGATCGAATAGAACGCGGTGTCGCGTACCTCGCCGTCGAGGCCACGGGAATGCGCCCGGCGCACACCGTCGCTGACCGCGCCGAGCCGTTCGATGGCCGCCCGGGAGCGCAGGTTGCGGGCGTCGGCGCGCAGGGTCACCCGGCGCACCCGCCACGTGTCGAAGGCGTGGGTGAGCAACAGCAGCTTGGAGTCGAGATTCACCTGGCCCCCGCGCACGGCGGGGGTGAGCCAGGTGTTGCCGATCTCCACGGCGTCGGGAATCGCGCCGCCGGGGGAGGCGGTGACCGGTTCGGCCGACAGCGGCCAGGTGAGCGGACCCTGCCAGTAGTCGAGGCGGGTGAAGCGGGTGGCGCCGACCACGCATTCGTCACCGATCATGACGATGGCGAAGGCCAGCGCCGAACCCGCCAGCTGGGCGGCCTCGGCCTGGAAGACATACGTGCGCGCTTCCTGTTCGCCGTGCGGGACGACGGTGAACCCCGGTTGGCCACGCAGCGCCTGCGCGGCCGCTGCCAGACCGGGAACGTGGTGGGGTGCAAGGGGTTCCAGCCGTACGATGCGGCCGTCGAGGATAACGGGTGCGGGCATGGTGACCGGCGTCCTTCGTTTGAGAGGGTCACCGAATCACGAGGCGTGGATCCTCACGCGGCACATGATTCGGCGAAGCGACACGAACGATCCAGCAGCATCGAAAAGAACTGGATGGACGATAGCCGAACGTGCGCCGTTCAAACACTCGAACGCACCCGTATGTCGCGCGCGTGTGCACGACACGAAATGGGCGCCGATTCCGGTGCCGCCGACTCGGTCCGGTCACAAACCGCTCCGATGTCTGTCTCGAGGCACGTTTACGCACCTCAGAGGCTATAACGGTTCTATAAATCACATCATTGTCGGCTTGCTGGGCAATTGTCCAGAATTGTCGGACTATTCCAGTTCGAACGCCTATTCCTGGGAAATGTAACAACCGTTATCGCTTCGTGTCGAACACCTATTCGATGTGACCCAGATCACATGGTCTGTTATCCTCCGGTTAGACCTGGCACGCTCGATATTGCTGAACGTTAACCGTTTGTGATCACTGCGCGCGCCACCTGCGTGGTTTGACCTACCGGCTGTGTCGGGACGGCCGTCCGGAAGGGAGCTCGTGACTATGAGCAGCATCTACTTCGAACCGAACAGCAATCTGTCAGTTACCAAGCGTGACCGCCACGTCACCGACGACTCCATCGCCCCGCTGGCGATTCCGAGCCTTGTGCTCGGCATGTTCCTGGTCGGCCTCGGCCTGATCGCGCTCCTGCGCCTCGGCGACTGGTTCGCCAACTATGGGCCCGAACTGGTCATTTCCGCCTATGCCCTCTATATGGCGGCGTCCGGTTGGCTGGTGGTCTGGAGCGCGGCGACCGTCCGGTCGCAGCGCGGTCACGGACCGGCCGGGTCGTCCTGATCGTCTCGGCCCGCCGCCGCGAGTGCCTCCGACAGTTCCCGGCGCAGACGCTGCGCCGTTGCCTCGTCGCCCGCGTCGGCGGCCGTGGTGATGTCCTGGCGTAGCTGGGCGATGGTGTCCTGCGAAACCATGAGAATCCTCCTTCAGATGTATGCCGACGACGTGGCGGGCGCCAGGTCGTAGACGGCGTATTCGGTACCGATCACCGGCTGGGCGACATTGCGCACCCGGATTCCGCCCGGGGTGGTGCCGCGTTCGGTGCCCGCGTGGGCGTGACCGTGGACCGCCAGGTCGGCGCCGCACGCATCGATCGCCTCCCCGAGCAGGTAGGAGCCGAGAAACGGGTAGATCTCCGGCGGCTCGCCGTGCAAGGTGTCCGACACGGGCGAGTAGTGGGTGAGTGCGATGGTCACGTCGGTGTCGAGCCGGCTCAGCGCCGTGTGGAGCTGTTGCGCGAGCTCGACTGTGTGGGTCGCGAACTCGCGCATCTGCGGTTCGCCGAACGCGCTCGCGCACTTGCCGGCGAACCCGCCGCCGAAACCCTTGGCCCCCGCGATGCCGAGCGTGCGTTCACCGATGGTGAGCACCGTCGAGGTGCCCTCGAGCACGGTGATGCCGTGCGCGGACAGCAGCGCGCTCATCTCCTGCTCGCGGTCGCTGTGATAGTCGTGATTACCGAGCACCGCCACAACCGGGACGTCGAGATCGCCGAACTCGCTCGCCACCACCTCCGCCTCCTCGAGGGTGCCCAGGCGGGTGAGGTCACCGGCGAGCAGCAACACATCCGCGTGCTCTGGCAGCCGTTCGAACACCGGCCTGCATCGACCACGCGAATCCGCGCCGAGGTGCACATCGCCTACCGCCGCTACGCGCATCCCACTCACCTCAGCACTTCCGGTTCGGCCGGTTCGGCGGGTCTGCGTACCCGCACATCGTTGTGGACCCGCAGGTCACCGATCCGCTCGTGCAGCACGGCCTCCAGTGCCCGCCTGCTCTGTTCGTCGGCGACCTCGCCGGTGAGTACGACGACATCGGAGCGCAGCGTCACGTGCACACTCATCGTCGCGGTCCGCGGATCCTCGGCGAAGGCGCGGCGCAGGTTGGCGACCACGTACTGCGGTGGCTCGGCGGCGGGCGCGGGTGGTACGTGGTGGACGCCGAGGTCGTCGAGCAGCCCGAGAAATGCCCGCGCGTAAGGCGATTCGGCCGTGTCGCGGTGCACCTGGGCCCAGTCGATCTGCTCGCGCAGGGCGCGGGCGACCTCGAGCAGGCGGGTGAAATCGAGACGGTGCGCGTCGAGCACCATGAGTTTGTCGACCAGCACGTCGGTGGCGGGGAGCACCGGTGCGGTCGCGGGGCCGACCGGCATCGACTCGGCGCGGTCGAGCAGGTCGTCGTCGACGGTGCGATGGTTCGTGCGGAAGATCAGGTCGACGAGGATCTCGCCGTCATAGACCTTGGTCAGCCAGTTCTCCGGTGGATCGACGGGCCGTAATCCCTTGGCCGCCAACGTGTCCCGCGCGGCATAGGCGTCCTCGGCGCGGAGGAAGATGTCCACGTCGTGATCGCTGGCCGGACCGCCGTGCGCGTACACCGCGCAGCCGCCGGCCACCGCGAAGCGAATGCCGTTGTCGTGCAGGGTGTTGACCACACGGGTCAGCGTCTGCAGCAGGTCCGAGATCTCGGCGGTCATCAGGCCACCACCTTTCGCCGGGGACACCCCGGGCCCGGCATCGTGCCAGGCCCGGGGTCGGTAGCAGGGAGTCAGCGGCCGCCGTGGCTGTGCTGACCGCCCTCGCGCTTGGCCTCGGTGGGCTGCGCCTGGGCGCCCTTGCGGCCTGCCTCGCGCGGGTCGGCGGAATTGCGATCGCCGAAGCTGCCGCTGCTGGCCTGGCCGCCACGGGCCGCTTGCTCCTGGGTGTCGTTTCGGTTGCCGAACTGTCCAGGGTTGTTCGGATCAGGCATGAATGCCCTCCTCGTGTCGTCTGGTCTTCTGGCATGTGGCCGTTGTTCTCGACCACACCGTCGCACTACCCGGCCGCGCGCCGCTCAATCACGGGTACGCCGGTCGGTGGCGGGATTCGGGCGGTGTGTGCCGGGTATGCGCGCAAAGAGGGCATCGGCCCCGGGCGACGAGGAGCGGTGATGGACGACGATGACGCCGACTGGAATCGACGGGTGCGTGGCGAGAACACCATCCAGCGTCTCGACCGCAACTGGGCCTCCTTGCTGCAAGAACTGCGGGTGCTGCAGACCGGTGTGCAAGTACTCACCGGTATCTTGCTGACCTTGCCGTTCCAGTCCCATTTCGACGCCCTCAGCACGGAATTGCGGGTGGTATACCTCGTCGTCGTCACCGCGTCGATCGCCGCGACCGCCCTGCTGGTCGCCCCGGTGGCAATGCATCGGCTGCTGTTCCGCAGGCACCGGCTCGATGCCCTGGTCACCGGCGCGCACCGGCTCGCGCTGGCCGGTATCGCCCTGCTCGGGGTCGCGCTCACCGGCATCGCCGTGCTGATCTTCGATGTGGTGGCCGGGACCACGGCGGGCATCGTCGCCGGAGTCGTCGCCTCGATCGTGTTCCTCGGTCTGTGGGTGGTCCAGCCGCTGGTCTACCGCAAGGGGCCGGAGACGGACTGAGCTATTCGCTGCTTTCGCGATCTTCCAGGCCAACGGCGTCGGACAGTTCCTGCCGTTCCCTGTCCAGTGCCGGATACTCGTTGCTCAATTCGCCCATCAGTGCCGCGAGACCGGCGGCGAGCGCGTTGAGCTTGTGCTGGGCGGCGTCGTCGTTGCGGGCCTGGGTGTTCTGCAGCAGTGCCACGAGCAGGAAGGTGACGATCGTGGTCGCCGTGTTGATCACCAGTTGCCAGGTGTCGATGCTCGGGAAAAGGAACACCGAAGGTGCCCAGATCAGGACCAGGGTGAGGCAGGCGGCGAAGAACCATGCCTTGGACGCGAAATTGCTTGCACCCGTGGCGAAACGGTCGAAGAAGGGCTTGTGATTCGAGATGTCCGACGGCATCGTCGCATCGTTCGACTTGTGTCCGGACATGTCGACCACCCACCTTCACCGGGCCGGGCAAAGAACTCTGTGACAGGCGAATATCCGTTTCTCGGGATTTCAACCAAAAGGTCGGTTCGGTTCGGCCGCACCGGGTAAACGCCCGCTGTCCACCGATCCGAAAGAGGTGAAGCATGGCCGTCTGTGAGACGTGTGGCAACGACTACGCGCGCGCGTTCACCGTGAGCCGCGACGGGCAGAGCTGGACGTTCGACAGCATCGAATGCGCCGCATCGAAGCTGGCACCCGACTGCGCGCACTGCGGATGCCGGGTTCTCGGCCACGGGGTCGAGGCCGGACAGACCGTCTTCTGCTGCGCCAACTGTGCCCGCCGCGCCGGGCACGACGCCCTCGTCGACAGCGTGTAGGAGGAGCCGTGCACGAGGACATGATCTGGGTGCAACTCACCGTGCCCGCCGGGGTGGACGACGTCTTCGCGGTGCTCGCGGACGGGTGGTCGTATTCGGGCTGGGTCGTGGGCGCCTCGCACATCCGCCGCGTCGACAAGGGGTGGCCCGCGGTCGGTACCCGCATCCATCACAGCGTGGGGCCGTGGCCCCTCGTCATCGAGGACACCACCGAGGTGCGGGCATCGGACGCACCGCACACGCTGGAACTCGACGCGCGGTTGTGGCCGATGGGCGCGGCTGTCATCCGCTTCGAGCTGCGCGAGGTCGCCCCGGCCACGACCGAGGTGCGGATGGGGGAACTGGCCGTGCGCGGGCCGGGCAAGCTCGTCCCACGCGCCGCGCAGGAGGTGTTGCTGACCCCGCGCAACCGCGAAACCCTGGACCGGCTGTCGGATCTGGCTGTCGGCCGGAGCCGCGCCGCGGCCGGAGGCTGACCGTCAGGGCTCCAGGTCGGTGAGCGCCTTTCCGCTCGGGATATCGAGCGGCACCGAGACCTGGTCGTGGGCGATCAACCAGCTGCCACCGACCTTGCGCAGGCACAGCGTCGCGCGCACCCACATGCCGTCGGTGACAGCGCCGTCGCGCAGTGTGCCGCGCAGCCTGCCGAAACCGTGCCCGTATGCCACGTCGGTGCCGGTCGTGAAGGTCAGGTCGCGGAACTCGTAGGTCAGGGTGTCGAACACCTGGAATACCCGTGCCCAGTTCGCCAGCTTCGCTGCCCTCCCGCAGTGTTGCAGGGGTGGCTCGATATCGAACGACACGGCGTCGTCGGTGTAGAGGGCGCCGATGCCGTCGAGGTCCTTGTTCCGCAGACACTCGACCAGCCGGTCGATCTGTGCGCGGATCTCGGCGGTTTCGTCGGCGGGCCGCCGCAGCGGTGCCAGGGCTGTGGTCCACGCGACGAGCTGGTCCAGCGTCTTGCGCAACGCGAGGTCGTGGTGCTCGCGCGCGACGAAGGTGGTGGCGTTCTCGAAATCGGTGAGCACGCCGATCGAGACCGAATGGCCGATGTCGGCCATCCCCAGCGTCCCGCACACGGTGCGCAATTGCACCACGGAGCGGGCGCCGCCGTTGACGCCGTACCCGACGAAGGCGACGGTCTTGTCGGTCCATTCCGCGAAGGCGTGGTCGAGGGCGTTCTTCAGGACGCCGGGGACACCGCCGTTGTACTCGGGGGTGATGATGACGAACCCGTCGAACGGTGCGATCCGGGCGGCCCAGGAGCGGGTGTGTTCGTTCTCCGACGGGCCGAACATCGGTGGCGTTGTCTCGTCGAAGTGTGGGAGCGGGTGGTCGCGCAGGTCGACGAGCTCGAATTCGGCGTCGCCGCGTCGCGACGCCGAATCCAGCACCCATCGGGCGACCTGGGCTCCGTTACGGTTGGATCGGGTGCTGCCGAGAATGATGCCGATTCTGATCATGACCTTCCGACGACGCGGACGCCGGAAATGTCAGGCCCTCACAGATCGGGGCGCTGTTTCGTCGGTCATGGTGAGGGAACCGACCGCGAGGAGCCGATCATGACCGACCCCCACCTGTCCGAGGTGATGAGTGAGCGCCGCCAGTTGCTCAATCTCGCGTACCGGCTGCTCGGATCGCTGGCCGAGGCCGAGGACGTGGTGCAGGAGACCTATGCGCGCTGGTACGCGATGAGCGAACAGCGCCGCGCCGAGGTGACCACGCCCGGTGCCTGGCTGACGACGGTGGCGGGGCGCATCTGTCTCGACCTGCTCGGCTCCGCCCGCGCCCGCCGGGAACGCTATGTGGGCGAATGGATTCCGGAACCCGTCCCCGGCCGCTCCGACTTTTTCGGCGGTACCGCAGCGCCCGACCCCGCCGATCGGGTGACGCTCGACGAGTCGATCAGTATGGCCTTCCTCGTCGTGCTCGACTCCATGACCCCCGCCGAGCGGGTGGCCTTCGTGTTGCACGACGTGTTCCGCTACTCCTTCGCCGAAATAGCCGAGGTGGTGGGGCGCACTCCGGCCGCGTGCCGTCAGCTCGCCTCGAGCGCCCGCCGTCGCATCGACACCTCACCGCGCCCACCCGAAACCGCGCGCGCCGAGGTGGTGCGGAATTTCAAACGGGCCTGGGAGGCGGGCGATATCGAGGGACTCGTCGGGTTGCTCGACCCGACCGCGATCGCGACGGCGGACAGCGGTGGGCTGGTTCCCGCCTTTCGGGAGCCGCTGGTCGGCAGCAGTGAGATCGCGACGGCGTGGATCCACATCGGCACGCGGTTGTCGACAGTGGTGCTGGTGGAACGCATGGTGAACGGGCAGCTCGGTCTGGTCGCCGAGGCCGACGGGAAGGTTATCTCGGTCTACTCGTTCGACATCATCGACGATCGGATCAGCCGGATCTGGGTGATGCGGAATCCGGAGAAACTGCGTGCGTGGACAGGCTAGGGATCGTTGCGGGGAACGCGGCCGTCCACGTCGGTGAATCCGTAATCCTCGGCCAGATCGGCGACCTTCCACGCCTTTCCGGTGCGCGCGAGCCGGTCGGGGTCGGCGGCCAGGGCGACAACGGCCCGGCCGGGAAACCTCGGTGTCTCGGCGGCGTTCAGGTCGAAGGTTCCTTCGCCGGGCAAGGTCACCAGGCGACGGCCCTGGTCGTCGGCGGGAACCATCTGCAGCAGTTCGGTATTCACGATGCCGGGCCAGAGGGATACCGCGGTGGTCGCGGTGCCGTCGAGATCGTGGGCGAGGTCGGCGGTGAGCCGGTCCAGGGCGGTCTTGGCGACCCCGTACACCGCGTTGTGCAGGTAGCGCTGCGAACCGGGGGAAGAGATATTGACGATCAAACCCTTCGACTCGATCAGCAACGGCGCGGCGAAAACGCTTGCCGCGTAATGCGATCGGACGCCGATGTCGAATGTTTCGTCCCAGGCCGCAGGCGGCACCTCCCAGAATTTGCGGCCGAGCCAACGGGCGGCGGCGGGGGAGTTGTAGACATTGTTCACCAGCACGTCGAGGCGCCCCTGTTCGGCGCGCACCCGCGTGAACAGTTCCTCGACCGCCCCGTCGTCGCGATGATCGCAGACCACCGCCACGCCGAGCCCGCCGAGGGCGGTCACCTCGGCGGCGGTGTCGTGCACGGTGCCGGGGAGCCTGCCCGCGGTGGTCGTGCGACCGGTGACGTACACCGTCGCGCCCGCCGCGCCGAGTTCCTGGGCAATGCCTTTGCCGATGCCGCGGCTGGCTCCGGTCACTACCGCGACCCGTCCGCCGAGAATCTTGGGTGTTCCGCTCATGGCCTCGGGACACTACCTTGAAATAGGAACACGTTCTAGATTCTTGGAGGCGCTGGTGGAACTTCGGCATCGATTCCTGGACGCCTGCGACGTCCGGTTACATGTGACCGAGCAGGGGCAGGGGTATCCGGTGGTGTTCTGCCACGGCTTCCCCCACACCGGCTACATCTGGCATCGCCAGCTCGCGGCCGTCGCCGAGGCGGGTTTCCACGCGATCGCGCCCGATCTGCGCGGCTACGGACGCACGCAGGCGCCCGCCGATGTCGAGGCGTACACGAATGCGGCCGTGATCGGCGATCTGCTCGCCCTGCTCGACGACATCGGCGCGCGGCAGGCGGTTTTCGTCGGCCTCGACTTCGGCGCCCAGCTGGTGTGGGAGCTGTCGTTGCGTGCGCCCGAGCGAGTGGCCGCCGCGGTGGTACTGAACAATCCCTTCGCACCGCGCCCACCCCGCCCGCCGTCCGATTTCTGGACCAAGGCCGCTCAGCGCCACTTCCTGCACCTGTCCTATTTCCAGGAACCCGGCCGTGCCGACGCCGAGCTCGCCGAGCGGCCCCGCGAATTCCTGGCCAGGGTCTACTACTCGCTCTCCGGCGACTACCACTACCTCGACACCTGGAAGAACCCGCCGGGGCTCGGCTATCTCGATGTCCTGCCGAAGGCTCCCGACCTGCCGTGGAACTGGCTCGGCGAAACCGAATTCGACACGCTGGCCACGGAATTCGAGCGCACCGGGTTCACCGGTGGCCTCAACTGGTACCGCAACCTCGATCGCAACTGGCACCTCACCGAGTCGCTGGCCGACCGTCGCGTGACCGTCCCGACCTACTTCCTCTACGGCGAGAACGACCCCGACATGGAAGGTTTCAGCGGTCGCGACCCGCTGGCCACGCTGCGCGCCAATGTGACGGATCTGCGTGCGGTAGTGCAGGTTCCGGGTGCGGGGCATCTGGTCCATCTGGAACGCACGGACCCGGTGAACGAGTTCGTTCTCAACGCGCTCGCTGACCTGGCGCCACGGCCGTAGCGGTCGGGTCGGTTCAGCGTGCGCGGTCGTAGACGAGGGCGAGCTCGCCGGACGCACCGGCGGTGTGGCTGGTCAGTGTCCACCGGGAAGCCGGCAGCCCGTCGGTGAAGAACAGCGCGCCGCCCCCGGCGATCTCGGGAACGATCATCAGATGCAGGCGGTCGATCAAATCGGCGGCGAGCAGATCGGCCACGATCGTCGGGCTGGTGTTGACCAGGATGTCGCCGGTACCAGAGCTCTTCAATTCGGTGATCACCTCGGCGGCGGGTGCGTTCACGACGCGCGTTCGCTCCCAGGGTGATTCGGTGAGCGTGCTCGACAGCACCACCTTGTCCACGTCGACGAGCCACTTCGCGTAGGCGCGGTCGCGCGGATCGGCGTTCTCGTCGGCGGCGACGGTCGGCCAGTAGCCGAGGAACCCTTCGGCGTTGCTGCGCCCGAGGACCGCCGTTGTCGCGTCGGCGTGAATTCCGCTGAGGTAGTCGCGGGCGGTTTCGGTGCTCGCGTAGGTGACGATGGCGCCGAGATCGGACGGGCCGGCCGGTCCGTGGTAGCGGCCGTCGAGGGTGAGGCTGATGTTGGTGGTGACGCGGCGAGTGCTCATGATCGGGCTTTCCTGTCGAGGTTGTCGAGGACCTGGGACCAGCCGGTTTCGATACCGGCGATGAAAGAGGCTGCCGCCACCGTGGTTTCGGCGATGACGAGGTCGAGCCGGAATCGGGTCCCGGGCCCGTCGGGCTCGAAGGTGAGGGTGTAGTGGCCGGTGAAGGAGACCTCGCCTGCCGCGTCGAGTACCGACAGGTCGAAGGCGAGGCGGTGGTGTTCGTCGGCCTCGATGACCCGTCCGGTCGACCGGTAACGCCCGCCGTCGTCGTCGCGGTAGTCGAGCACCACCCGGCCGCCGGGAAACGGCTCGATCCGGCAGTCGGTGATGGTCATCGACGGCGGCACCCACCAATCCGCGAGCAAATCCGGATCCACCCAGTGCCGCCACAGTGCCTCGGGTGCGACTCCGAACGTCCGCTCGAAAGCGAAGCTGCGCCCGTCGGCCCACCGATCATGCTGCGCGGCAGCGGTTTCGGCTTCGACGGCGGCCAGATAGCGCTCCACCACATCTCGCTCGTCGGCGTGCTCCTCGATGGTCGCGAGCATCGCGCGCAACCGCTTGTCGAGCTCCCGCAACGGTCCGGGTTTCACGGCGTAGACCCGGCGTTGCCCGAGCGGGAACACCGAGACGAGGCCCGCCTTGGCGAGGGTTTGGAGGTGCTTGGTCGTCTGCGGCTGACGCAACCCGGTGTGGGTGGCGAGTTCGCCGACCGACCGAGGCCGCTGCGCGAGGAGTTCGACGATGCGCCATCGTGCGCTGTCGCCGAGTGCGGCTGCGATCTCTTCCATGAGCAGAAGTATTCACTATGAAGAATATTCCTGTCAAGGAATACAACTGTGGCCCCCGGCTTTGTCAACCGGGGGCCACAATTCGAAAGAGGAGCCGGATCAGTCGCGGAAGGCGTCCTTGACCTTCTCGCCGGCATCCTTCAGGTTGGACTTGGCCTGGTCGCCGCGGCCCTCGTTCTGCAGATCGCGGTCGTCGGTGGCCTTGCCGGTCGCTTCCTTGGCCTTGCCGGCCAGCTCTTCGGCCTTGTTCTTCGCCTTGTCTGCCAAGCTCATGGCATTCCTTCCGGACAGAACGCTCGACCACAGGTGATCGATGGGCCATCCTTGGGACCCACGGGGCGTCTACCCGGGGCCACCGAACGCAAACAGGGCCTAGGTGAGAAGGTCGGCCAGATCACCGATCACCACATCGGCGCCCGCGGCGCGCAGGGCGGCCGGGCCCGTGCCGCGATCGACCCCGATCACCCGGAAACCACCCCGACGACCTGCCTCGACGCCCGATACCGCGTCCTCGATGACGATCGTCTCGGCGGGTTCGACACCCAGTGCTCGGGCGGCAGCGAGAAACATCGCCGGATCGGGCTTGCCAGCAAGCCCGTCACGCTCGGCGACGGTGCCGTCGACGATCACCGCGAACCTGCCGAGCAGTCCGGCGGTGTCGAGCACCAGCACCGCATTGCGCGAACTGGATACCACTCCCATCGGAATCCGGAGCGCCGCAAGAGCATCGACCAGACGCAGCGAGCCGTCGAACACGTCGACCCCGTCGCGGTGCACGATCTCGGTGAATCGCCCGTTCTTCCGGTTGCCGAGGCCGTGCACGGTGGCTGCCTCGGGCGCGTCGTCGACGGTGCCGTCGGGTAGTCGCAGCCCGCGCGAGGACAGCACCGCTCGCACGCCGTCGATCCGTGGTTTGCCGTCGACGAGGTCGTAGTAGTCGTCATCGGTGAACGGTGCGACCTGTGGTGGCAGGAACTCGGTGAACAGCGTGGTCCACGCGCGGCGGTGCACGGCAGCCGTATCGGTCAGTACCCCGTCCAGGTCGAACAGCACGGCGGCGGCCTGCTGTACGGCCACCCGCTCGGTCACGAGGCGACGCTTTCGGGCGCGCGCACCTCGACGACCTCGCCCGGCCACACCCGCACGGGGTCTCCCCACACGCTGATGGTTTCGGCGGGGCCGTCGCCGATCAACTCGAATCGGGCGTCGTGGTGGCCGAGGTCGACGCGCACCACCCGCCCGTGCCAGTGCACCGAGAACCGCAACCGCTGCCACGACGACGGCAGCGCGGGGGCGAACCGCAATCCCTCGCGGGTGGCCTGGAAACCGCCGAACCCATGCGTGGCGACCTGCCAGGTGCCCGCCGCCGACGCTATGTGCATGCCCTCTCCCGTATTGCCCTGATTGTCGTCGAGATCGACGAATGCCGCACGGCCGAAGTACCTTTCGGCCGTGCCCGCCTCGCCCACCCGCAAGCCGACGATGGCATGGATGGAGGGGCTCAGCGACGATTTGTGCAGTGTTCGCGCCTCGTAGAACAAGTAGTTCTGCCTGCGCGTCTCGAGCGAGTACTCCTCGGGCAGCAGGTGCATGAGCATCACCACGTCGGGCTGTTTGAGCAGCGACGTGCCCTCACAGTTGAAGTGGTCGAAACCCGCCGGGTATCGCGGCATGTCGTTGTCGTCCCATTCGGTGATGGGGACGACGGTTCGTTCGAAATAGCCGTCGAACTGCTCGATCACCCCGCAGTCGGGGTCGACCGGCACGCGGATTCGCCGGGCCGCATCGACCCATTGCTCGGCTTCGGCCGCCGACAGCGCCAACGGTTCGGTAAGGGCGGCAAGCAGTTCCGGTTGTTCGGCGGCCATCCGCCGATAGACCGCCGCGGCCTGTTCCAGGTGCCAGCGCACCAGCCGGTTGGTGAAGGCGTTGTTGTCGACGTGGGAATGGAATTCGTCCGGCCCCATCACTGTTCGCAGCACCAGCGCATCGCCTTCGGGTTCGCATCGCTGTACCCAGTAGCGGGCGGTCTCGAACAGGATCGGCGCACCCTCGGTGAACAGGTACGTCTCGTCGCCGGTGACCTCGGTGTAGCGCATGATGGCGTACGCGACATCGGCGGTGACGTGCAGTTCCTCCTCCCTGGTGTAGAAGCGGCCGGAGCCGTCGTGGGTGTACTGCGGGCATTCCTCACGGCCTGTGTCCGCCGATTCCCACGGAAAGCGGGCACCACCGGTGGCCCCGTTGTCGGCGGCGACCTCGCGGGCACCGGGCAGGGTGTGGTGGCGGTAACCGAGCAGGGCGCGAGCCGCACG
Source organism: Nocardia sp. GTS18 (assembly GCF_013839555.1). Taxonomy (NCBI): domain Bacteria; kingdom Bacillati; phylum Actinomycetota; class Actinomycetes; order Mycobacteriales; family Nocardiaceae; genus Nocardia; species Nocardia sp. GTS18. The sequence continues at coordinate 38,458 of NZ_JACBIU010000017.1, forward strand.
CGGCTGGGTGAACAGGTAGAACGGCAGCAGCATGATCTCGGTGTCCCAGAAGACGTGGCCGCGATACCCTTCGCCGGACAGGGATTTGGCGCCGATGCTCACCGTCGGGTCGTCCGGGTTGGCGGCGATGAGCAGGTGATAGACGGCGAACCGCAATGCCTGGGTGACGCGGTCGTTGCCGACCACCTCGCAGTCCGATTCGGCCCACAACCGGTCCCACGCCGCCGCGTTCGCCGCGCTCGCCTGGTCGAAATCGGTGACCCGTGCGACGGTCGCTCGCGCCCGATCTTCCGGTGCCGCAGTGGCTTCCGGATCACGGCTGGTGGCGATGCCGACGAACTTGTCGACGCCGACCGTCTCGCCCGCCGCGACGGCGAAGTCCACCTCGACCGCGATCGACTCGTGACTGCGCGCCTCGACCCGGCGTCGCGGTGTCGTCGGCAGGTCGGTGCGCAGGGCGTAGGCCAGATCGACACCGCTGTCGATCGTGCGGCATTCGAGCATTCCCACGCCATCGGTGAACCCGGTTCCGGTGGAACGTAAGTGGGTGGACCGGGCCCACTTGTCCCACTTGCGGTCGTACCCGAACTCGGTGTCCTCACGGTAGGTGGGCAGCCGCTCGAGATTGCGCCGGTGCCCGTCGATGCCGGTGCGGATCGTCACCGTTGCCGCGCGATCCAGCGCGGTCACCCGAACGCGCAGGCAGCACAGATCGCGATCGGCCATGCTCGCGAAACGTTCGGTGCGCAGCACGAATCGGGCACCGTCGGGCAGCGCGAATTCGGTCTCGCGGGTGAGGACCCCGCGGCGCAGGTCGAGCTCGCGGTGATGGCGGAGAACCGCCGCCGATTCGGTGTCGAGCCGGGTTCCGTCGGCAAACACCTCGGTGACCAGCCAGTCCGGCGCGTTCACCAGGTCGACGACCGGCGCATCGAAGGCGTCGTACACCCCGGCCAGAAAGGTGCCGGGCAGCGAGCCGGTATGCCGCTCCTCGAGCGAGCCCCTGGTACCGAGGCGGCCGTTACCGACGGTGAAGATGGTCTCGAAATAGTTGGCGCGGTGCGGGTCCCATTCTTTCTCGACAACGATCCACGGGTTCATGGCGGCCCTCCGGGAGGTGATCGAAGGTGCGGATCAGGCGGTCGCGGTCGGATGCTGGTAGCCGGTGGCCTCGTCCATGTCCTCGAGCGATTTGCCCTTGGTCTCGGGCACGAACCTGGCGACGAACAGCAGCGACAGCAGCGCGAACACCGCGTACATGCCGTAGGCGAAACCCAGCGAGAACGTCTTCAGGCTGGGGAAGCTGACCGTGATCGCCCAGTTGGCCGCCCACTGACCGGCGGCGGCGAGCGAGAGCGCCGCCCCGCGAATGCGATTGGGGAACATCTCGCCCAGCAGCACCCAGACCACCGGCCCCCAGCTCATCCCGAAGAACACCACGAACAGATTGGCCGCGACGAGCGCGAGGACACCGGGCACACCGGTCAGGTGCGGTTCGAGCACCCCCTCGGCATTGGGCACCTGCGGCGCGGTCCCGAAGCACACCGCCATGGTGGCCAGGGTGATGGTCATGCCGATGGAACCGGTGAGCAGCAGCGGTCTGCGCCCGACCTTGTCGACCAGCATGATCGCCACGATGGTGGTGGCGATATTGACCACCGAGGTGAACACACTGATCTGGAACGAGCTGGACTCCTCGAAACCCACTGCTTCCCACAGCACGTTCGAGTAGTAGAAGATCACGTTGATGCCGACCGCCTGCTGGAACACCGAGAGCATCAGGCCGATCCAGACGATCGGGTAGATCTTGCCCGCGGGATTCTTCAGATCGCGCCACGACGGTTTGGTTTCACCCTCGAGGCTGTGCTCGATACGGCCGATGGTGACCTCGAGGTTGCGCTGGCCGAACAGCGTCGACAGCACACTGCGTGCTTCGGGAATCCGATGGGTCGCCACGAGGAAGCGCGGCGATTCGGGGATCGTCGAGGCGAGCAGGCCGTAGACCACGGCCGGAACCGCCATCGACAGGAACATCCACCGCCAGGCTTCGAGCCCGAACCACAGCTGCTCGCCTGCGCCGCCGGCCAGATGGGCCAGGACGTAGTCGACCAGCAGCGACAAGAAGATGCCGAGGACGATGGCGAGCTGTTGCAGCGACCCGAGCCGGCCGCGGATGTTGGCGGGGGAGGTCTCGGCGATATAGGCGGGCGCGATCACCGAGGCCACGCCGACACCGAGCCCGCCGATGACGCGGCCGAGCACCAGCACCCACAGGTCGGGGGCGAAGGCCGTGCCGATCGCGCTGATCAGGAACAGCAGGGCGGCGATCTTCATGACCTTGATGCGGCCGATGCGGTCGGCGATGCGCCCCGCCGTCATGGCACCGGCCGCGGCGCCGAGCAGTGCCGAGGCGACGGCGAAGCCGAGCGCGGCGTCGGCGACATCGAATTCGTCCTGAATCGCGGCGACGGCGCCGTTGATCACGGCGCTGTCGTAGCCGAACAGCAAACCGCCGAGCGCCGCTACCGACGCGATGCGGACGACCTGCCCATTACTGGCGGAGTCGCCGTCCGGTAGGTCCGGCCGGTTGGTTGTCGCGCCACCCTCATGCATCGGTCCGATCCTCTCCGCGGCGAGACGTGTGCCTCGCGGGTCAACCGTGAACGCAGGTCACGGCAGGCCATCCGAATGGAACTGTGTACAGGCGGAACTCTCTGCCGATTGTTGCACTCCCGCAGGCGCACCGGCCGTCACGCGCGCCGCGCCCGGGCGAGCCGTCGTCGTATTCGACCGGCAGAATTCGGGTAAAGCGGGCAACGAGGCCCGGATTGCCGGGCCCTTGCGAAGGAAAGGCGAACGATGACGCTACGGAGGAAGGCCTGCGCCACGGCGCTCGCCGTGGCCGCGCTCGGCACGCTCGCGGCAGGATGTGCCGAGGCGGAGAAGGCGGTCAACAAGGGTGGGGACACCCCGTGCAGTGAATTCACCGCGCAGGACACGGACAAGAAGCGCACCACCGTCACCAAGTTCCTCGAGCAGGAACGCGGCGAGGACGCCCAGATCGATCAGAACACCATCGACCTGTCGATCGGCGCGATCGACCTGATGTGCAGTGCCCAGGCCAACCCGGACACGCCCATCAAGGAGGCCGATCTCACGGGTGCGCTGGTCCCGAAGTAGCCGGATGCGGCACAACGCGGGGGCCGCAGTGTGATTCAGGGACGATGGCGCTGCTCGTAGGCGGCCCGGTCGGCATCGGCGCGACGACGTTGCGCTGCGAAGGCGAGTTCGGGATCGAACCCGTGGCTGACCAGCCGGTGCCTGCGGTAGACGTACACCAGCGCGACGGTGAAGTAGATCAGCGGCAGATACAGCAGCGCCATCATCGACAACCCGATCCACAGCGGCCCCGGCGTCAACAGGAACAGGCACAGCAGCGGCAGCACCGGGACCAGGATGCGCAGCAGATAGCGCCGCGTCGCGCCGGGGCCGGTGAGGTCGGCCAGCACCCAGTCCGACATCGACGGCGGCAGGGTGGCGCCGCCGATGTAGCGCAGGCGCTGCCAGAGGTTCGGGGTGGTCATCGGTTCTGCCTCGATTCCTCGGCGCGGCGTGCGGCCGTGTTCACCCGGCCGAGCACATCACGCAGTTCTTCCAGTTCGGCCAGGCTCACGCCGAGTCGTTCCACCACCGCGGGCGGGATGCGTTCGGCCTCGCTGCGCAGTGCGCGCCCGGCCGCGGTGAGGTCGATCAGGAGGGTTCGTTCGTTGTTCGGGTCGCGGCGTCGGGTGATGAGCCCGGCGGACTCGAGCCGTTTGAGCAGCGGTGACAGCGTGGCCGAATCGAGCTGGACGGCATCGGCGACGGCTTTGACCGACATCGGCGTCTCGCCCCACAGTGCCAGCATCACCAGGTACTGCGGATGGGTCAGACCCATCGGCTCGAGCAGCGGTCGGTAGACGGCAAGGACCGAGCGGTTGGCCACGGCGAGGGCGAAACAAACCTGCCGATCCAGCCGCAGCGGGTCGTCGATCTCGGTCACGCAGCCAGGTTAGCCCATGAATAGTTAGTGCACAAAGTGTCTGTTGTTTGGCTCACTCACCTGCGGGTACCGTCCCAGCACGCTCGTTCACGCCGGTGGAGGAGGATCGCCGTGGGTAGGCCCGCACAGGTACCGACCGTCGGAGTCGAAGAGGAGTTCCTGCTCACCGACCCCGTCAGCGGTGCGCCCGCACCGAAGAACACCGAGGTCGCCGCCACCGCCGAGAAGGCGGGCATCGATCTGCAGCTCGAGCTGACCAGCTGTCAGGTGGAGACCAGCACCGGCGTGCACACCGACATCGGTGAGCTGCTCACCGAACTGCGCACCTCCCGTCGGCGGGTCGCCGAATGCGCCGCACAGCACGACGCCTCCCTGCTCGCCGTCGCCGTGCCGCCGACGGTTCCCGAGGGGTACCCGGTCACCGATACACCGCGCTATCAGCGCATCGCCCGCACCTTCGGCATGATCGCCCAGGAGCAGGGGCTGTGCGGGTGCCATGTGCACGTCGGGGTACCCGACCGGGCGACGGCGGTGCAGGTGAGCAACCACGTGCGTCCGTGGTTGCCGGTGCTGCTCTCGCTCACCGCGAATTCGGCGATCTACCGTGGTCGCGAGACCGGGTACGCGAGCTGGCGCAGCATTCTGTGGCGGCGCTGGCCGAGCGCCGGCCCGCCACCGTATTTCTCCTCGCTGGACGAGTACGAGGCGATCGTGGCCATGATGCTCGCCAGCGGAAGCATCCTCGACAACAAGATGGTGTATTGGGACATCCGCCCTTCGGAATCCTTTCCCACAGTCGAGATCCGGGTGAGTGACGTGCCCGCCACCGCGGAGGAATCGGCGCTACTCGCCGCGCTGATTCGGGGGATCGTCAGCACCGGGCTCGCCACCATCGCCCGCGACGAACCCGCCACGGCGGTCCCGAGCGAGGTGCTGCGCGCGGCGTATTGGAACGCCGCGCACTCCGGCTTCTTCGGTGACGGGCTCGACCCGATCGAGGGCCGGGTGCTGCCGCATCGCGAACTGCTCGCCGAGCTCATCGACCGGATCGGCCCCGCGTTGCGCGAGGCGGGCGACCTCGAGTTCGTGACGGGGGCGGTCGCCGCCCTGACCGAGCGCGGCAACGGCGCTTTTCGTCAGATGCGTGCTCTACGCTCACGACACGAAATCGCCGATGTGGTCACGGAGTCGGCGAAAGCCACCTTGGAGGGATGCCCATGAGCCGCCACGTGCAGATCACCTTCGACGCGCACGACCCACGAGCGCTGTCGATCTTCTGGCGCGAAGTGCTCGGTTATGTGCACCCCGGCCCACCCGGCGTCGAGCTCCCGGCGGGCGCCGACCCGCTCGCCGCGTGGGACGAGTTCCTCACCCGCATCGGAGTGCCTGCCGAGGAACACAATTCGCGCTCGGCGATCGAGGACCCCGACGGAGCAGGCCCGCGCGTGTTCTTCCAGCGGGTACCCGAGGACAAGGTCGCCAAGAACCGCGTCCACCTCGACGTGCGGGCCGCGCCCGGCCTCCAGGGCGAGCAGCGCATGACCGCCCTGGAAGCCGAATGCGAGCGCCTGGTCGCCCTCGGTGCCACCCGCCTGCGGCGTTTCGAGCCGGAACCACCCATGAGCGCCGGATTCATCGTGCTGGCCGATCCCGAGGGCAACGAGTTCTGCCTGGACTGACCTGCTCAGACCAGATCGCGGGGTATCCGGCGGTGCCAGTTCTGTGAGTACACTCGGTTGCGCAGCGAGCGCGGATCGGCGGGGGAGTCCTCCAGTTCGTAGGCGTCGAGCTGGGCATCGATGACGAATTCGTCAGCGGTGCAGCGCAAGACAGTGTCGGTGACCACCTCGGTTCGCCACTCGTCGCGTTCCAGGCGGCGCACCGTGCGGGTCTGTCCGCGCACGGAGGTGACGTCGTTGTCCTGGAAGCTGAACCATTCCGTAGTCGCGCGGCGCACCGAGGTCCCGATGTCGTCGAGCACGATCGTGCCCTGGTCGTTCTCGATCTCCAGGGTCGACACCCCGCTGGCCAGGTCGCGCTCGACCTTCCAATGATGTTGTCCCGGTTCGACATGCGTCGCGGGCGCGGCCGGCGCGGCCTCCGGTTCCCCGAACGGGCGAAGGGTCGCGTCCTCGGCGCGCGGCGCGCGTTGCGGCAGGGTCAGTGTGCTCGTTCCGGTATTGATCGTGAGCATCACCGGTTCCGGCGATGGCCAGGCCAGCGGCCAGTACGACGACGACACCGAAAGCCGGATCCGGTGCCCGGGCGGAAAGGAATGCGCGATCCCGTTGAGCGGCAGGTGAACCCGATAGGTGCGCCCCGGTTCGAGCGGACGTGGTTCGGCGCTGCCGTCGCGGTGGGTGAGGTTGAGCAGGCCGTAGGTGACCCGGGTCGCCTCGCCGTTGGGTGCCACGTCCGAAAGCCGGGCGGCCAGCATCGCGTTCGGGCGGTCCGCCGAGACCTCCAGATCCAGGGTCGGCAGACCGAGGATCTCGCACGACTCGTCGAGGGCCTCGGTCTCGAATACCAGGGAGCCGCCGTCCTCGTCGCGCTGGTCCGACGGCAGGTCCGGAGTCGCGGCGTAGGACGCCCACTTGCCCGCGAACATGCCGACACTCAGCGGCGACTGCAGGCGCAGGTGACGCGTCGGTGCCGGCTCCTCGCCGAGGGCGTAGCGGCCGAGAACGAACCGGCGCGGTTCGATATTCGACGACGGCCAGCTCGGCTCGCCCACCCAGCGGCCGGGGCGGTCCTCGTAGGACGGGTGCGGGGACACGCTGTCCTGCAACCACACTCGCAGCATCGGTTCGTCCATGATGGCGGTGTCGCGGCCCTTGAGCCAGTGATCCCACCACCGCACCATCTCCTGCAGGAACCCGATGGCCGGACCGGGTACGCCCAGATGCGGATACTTGTGCCCCCACGGGCCGATCAACCCCAGGCGCGGTACATCGAGGTGCTCGAGCAGGCGGAAGATCGCATTGGTGTACCCGTCGGCCCAGCCGCCGACGGCGAGCACCGGACACTGCACAGCGCTGTAGTCCTCGTTCACCGAGGCGCGCTTCCAATAGTCGTCGCGGCGTTGGTGTTCCAGCCACTGCTCGATCCACAACCCGCTGCCCGAGAGACGTTCGTGCCACATCTCGCGCCACCGGTCACCGACGATCGCCGGGTCCGGCGGGAGGCTGTTGAAAGCGAACATCACCGTCGCCTCGGACAGGTTGTCCGACAGCAGGCACCCGCCCATGTAGTGCATGTTGTCGACGTAGAGATCCTCTGTCGCCGACGCGCTGACGACGGCTTTGAGCGCGGGCGGCCGGTGCGCGGCGACCTGGAGGCTGTTGAAACCGCCCCAGGAGATGCCCATCATGCCGACGTTGCCGTCGCACCAAGGTTGTTCGGCCAGCCACGCGATGACGTCGCAGGCGTCGTCGTGCTCGGCGGGCAGGTACTCGTCGTAGAGCACGCCGTCGGAGTCGCCGCTGCCGCGCAGATCCACCCGCACCGACACATACCCGTGGCCGGCGAGGTAGGGGTGGTTCAGTGCGTCACGGCCGCGGGTCAGGTCCCGCTTGCGGTAGGGGATGTACTCGAACACCGCGGGCAGCGGTTCCTCGGTGACCGGTCGCCAGATGCGCGCCGCCAGCCGGGCGCCGTCGCGCATCGGGATGAAAACGTTCTCGGTGACCCGTACCTCGTACGGGAACGACTCGACCGTGTGCACTCAATCGACCTCCTCGAATTCGAACGGCAGTGCCTCGAGACAGTCCTGGTAGCGCTGCTCCAACTCGTCGTGGTCGGCGGCGCCGAGATAAAGGGTGGCCAGTTTGTAGCGGTAGGGGTCCTGGTTGGGCAGCTCCGAGAGCCGCTCGCCCGCAGCCACGTCGATGGTCACCACCGTGTCGGGGAACCTGCGGCGCAGCGCCTCGATCTGTGACTCGTCGGGCACGCGGGTGACGACACCGTCCTCGTAGCGCGGCACCATGCACTGTGCGGCGACCGCGAAACGCCCCTTGCGGTGGGGCATTTCGGGGGTGCGCCCGAGCGCGACGTCGATGGCGACGGCGTGGTTGGAGGTGCCGTCGACCTTGACGAACAGGTCGCTGTGCGACTGCGAGATGCGGGTGTTCACCTCGATCAACCACAACTTCCCGGTGTCGGCGTCCCACATGAACTCGGAGTTGAAGCAGCCGTTGTCGTAACCGACGTGGCGCAGATAGCGTTCGGTGACCTCGATCATGGTGTCGCGCACCGACTCCGGCACGGTGCGCGCCGGGTAGTCCAGGTGGGCGAAGCTGTGCCCGGTGGCATCCTTGCGCATGTCGAACACGCCGTGCACCCGGTACTCACCGCCTGCCATCGACCCCTCGGGCGCTGCCTGGGTGCCGGTGACGATCTGCTCGGCCAGGCAGGTGCGGCCCCCGGCCACGCGCACGTCCTCCGGCACCGTCACCCGGGCGAGGGCCTGGTCGAACGGGTCGGCGATGCGGCCGATCTCGGCGCGGATGGTCTCGGTCGCCGCCGCGAATTCCTCGGGGTCGTGCACCTCGAAACCCAGTTGGGAGGAGTGGGCCTTCACGGGCTTGACCCAGAACGGGAAATCGAGATCGATGCTGTCGAGGGCGTTCGGGTCGAAGGGGTCGAACGCGCAGAAATTCGGCACGCATTCGGGCACGGACTCGCGTTGCAACACCCGGCTCCACAGTTTGTGCTCCGAGCGCAGCACACTCTCGAGGCTGGGCGCGGGCAGGCCACGTTCCGCGGCGAGGATGGGCACGATCACGCTCGTAGGGAAATCCCAGTGGGCGATGATGGCGTCCACCGAGCCGTCGAAGGCATCCAGTTCGGTGCGGGCCCGGTCGAGCAACTCGTCGAAATCGAACTCCTCGGCCTTGACCAGCGAGTCGTAGTCGAGCAGTCCGTGCAGTCGCAGACCGCCGGGAATCTCGACCGTGCTGATGTCGGCTCGCTGCAATTCGGTCAGACCAGGTACGAAAACATTCTTCGTCATTGGTGGCGTCTAACCGGAACGGGCGGTCCGAAACAGGGTGTGACCCGGCGATCACCGGTCGTTTCCCGGCGGCGGTTCAGGGAACGCGCGAGCAGTGAGATGTGCACGGCGAGGACAGGTGGTCGGTGGATGACGGAAGTGACGATCGGTGTACTCGCCGACCCCGACCTGCCCACACGGCTCGCCCGCTCGCTGCGCGACGACCTCCCGGCGGAACTCGCCCGGGTCGTCGGCGAACAGGTCGAGTGGCGGGTGCTCGTCAACGACGATCCGTTCGAGGCGATGTATCCCGACAGCGTCCACCTGATCGACAAGGCCCGCGAATACGTCCGGGAAACCACCTGGGACCTGGCGTTGTGTGTTACCGACCTGCCGTTGCGTGACGGGCGGGCGGTGGTGGTCGCCGATATCGACCCGGCCCATCAGGTCGCCCTCATCTCGCTGCCCGCCCTCGGTGGGATGCGGCTGCGGCAGCGGTTGCGTGAGCTCGCGGTGCGGATCGTCGAAGTTCTGCGCTCGCGACGCTCAGGCGCGCTTACCCGACCGAACGCGCGTGGGCTGCGCGTGGTGGAGCGGGGCGGCGAATTGCGGTTGGTGCGGGCCGTGCGGTTCGGCTCGCTGTTCCTGCTGGCAGGGATGGTGCGCGCGAACCGGCCGTGGCAGCTGGTCGTCGGGTTGTCCTCGGCGCTGGCCGGTGCGATGGCCGGAACGGCGTTCGGGGTGCTGTACTCCTCGATCTGGTTGCTGGCAACGGCGATGGGGCCGCTGCGCTTGACGGGAATCACGGTGTCGGCGCTGGTTGCCTTGTCGGCGTGGATCATTGCCGGGCACGGGCTGTGGGAGCGACGGATGCACGGCCGGGACGATCGGTATCTGGCGTTGCGCAACGCGGGAACTGTGAGCACTGTCGCCGTCGGCACGATCGTGTTCTTCCTCGCGCTGTACTCGATCACCCTGGTGGCGGTGGCCGTCGTCATCCCGCCGGACTACCTGACCAGCACTCTCGGCCGTCCGTGTGGCCCCTCCGACTACCTGACGATCGCCCTGATGGCGACGGTTCTCGGCACGGTGGCAGGCGCGGTCGGCTCCGGCCTCGAAGACGATGTGACCGTACGCAAAGCCACCTATGGCTACCGCGAGCAAGAGCGTCGCCGGGTCGCCGAAGACCAGCGTCGAGCCCAGGAGCCATAGGGACCCAGCATGATCGGGGCCGTTTCGGATGACGGGGCGTCCTGGGCGGCTGACCGGGCTTCATCGGTGGGGGCACCGGATATCCTCGATACCGGTGGTGGTGAAGGGGCGCCCACCGGGACGGAGCGCTGGTCGATGGGCGTCAGGGCAGTGGCACGACGGCTGATCGTTGCCGTTGCGGCGGTGGTAGTCGTCGCGGCGTGTGCGAACGAGCAGGCGAGTGCGCCGACTTCACCGATCGCCTCCTCGAGCGCGCCGAGCCGGTCCGAGGGCGTACCCGATCTCGGAGTGCCCGAAGTGGTCGCGCAGGGGATCGAGGTGCCGTGGGGACTGGCCTTCCTCTCCGACGGGGCCGCGCTGGTGGCCGAACGGGACTCCGGGCGGATTCTGCGGGTGGTACCGGGTCGCACTCCTGAGCTGTTCTCCGAGGTGCCGGGGGTGGTGGCGCGCGGGGAAGGCGGCCTGCTCGGTCTCGCTGTGCGCGACGACTACGTGTACGCCTACTTCACCGCGGCCGACGACAATCGCATCGTCCGATTCCGGCCCGGTGGGCAGGTGGAGGTGGTGTTCAGCGGAATCGCCAAGGCGGGCAACCACAATGGCGGGCGCATCGCGTTCGGGCCCGACGGAATGCTGTATGTCGGCACCGGGGACGCCGGGCAGTCGTCGCTGTCGCAGGATCCCGGCAGTCCGAACGGCAAGATTCTGCGGCTGACAGCCGAGGGTGCGCCCGCGCCGGGAAACCCGACGCCCGGTTCACCGGTGCTGAGCATGGGGCACCGCAATGTGCAGGGGTTGGCCTGGGACCGGACCGGCACGCTGTACGCGGCGGAGTTCGGGCAGAACCGCCTCGACGAGATCAACCGCATCGAGCCCGGCCGCAATTACGGGTGGCCAGACGTCGAAGGCGGAGGCGGCGCCGACCGGGGCTTCACCGATCCGCTGCTCACCTGGTCGACCGACGAGGCCTCACCGTCGGGCATGGCCATCGCGGGCGACATCCTCTACGTTGCCGCTCTGCGCGGCGAAAGGCTCTGGACGGCAACTCTTTCCGGTGCGGCCCTGACCGCGCCCCGGGACTACCTGCGTGACGCCTACGGCCGCCTGCGCACAGTCGCTGTCGCCCCCGACGGCGCCCTTTGGCTCACCACCTCCAACACCGACGGCCGCGGCGACCTCCGTGACGGTGACGATCGGATCCTGCGCTTCCCGGCCCGCTGAGCGACCCATCGATATTTCGATGTCCGATATCGGCAAGCCTATTGGTCAACGGATGCGGCCCGGCCTACCTTCGGGTGGCGGAACTGTTCGACAGGCGGTCTCCCCACCCAGCCCGAAGGAGCTTCGATGGCTAAATTTCTGTTCGTGATGACCGGCGCGGATCACTGGACCCTGGCCGACGGCACCGAGCACCCCACCGGCTACTGGGCCGAGGAATTCGTGGCGCCCTACGAGGCCTTCACGGAGGCCGGCCACCAGATCGTGGTCGCCACCCCGGGTGGTGTCGTGCCGCCCGTCGACACGGGCAGCCTCGAAGCGGAGGTCAACGGCGGCGCCGCCGGTGCGCAACGCGTCAGGGAGGTAATCGAGGGCGCGAAGGAACTGCGCGACCCGGTGCGACTGGAAGATGTCGACCTGGCCGAATTCGATGCCGTCTACTATCCGGGCGGCCACGGCCCGATGGAAGACCTTGCGGTGAACAAGGATTCGGGCGCACTCCTCAACGCCGCCCTTGCCTCGGGCAAGCCGCTGGCGGTCGTCTGCCACGCACCCGCCGCGCTGCTGGCCACCACCGGTGACGCGGGCGTCTCGCCGTTCGCCGGGTACCGCCTCACCGGCTTCAGCAATGCCGAGGAGTCCCAGGCCGGCCTCGCCGACAAGGCGAAATGGTTGCTCGAGGACCGCCTCGTCGCGCTCGGTGCCGACTACACCTCGGGCGAACCGTGGGCGCCGCACGTCGTCACCGATCGCAACCTCTTCACCGGTCAGAACCCCGCCTCCTCGGCCCCGCTGGCCGCCGCGGTCCTCAAAGCTCTCGCCTGAACCCGGTGCGGCCGTGGACGACTCGTCCACGGCCGCGTTTCAGTCCGCGGCGGCGACGGTGACGTCCCAGCGGGCCCGCGACGACATCACCTCGGCGCGGTGCCGCACCGACCATTCGGCGACTACATCGAGGACCGTGAGCAAGCTGCGTCCGACCGGTGTCAGGGTGTACTCCACCTGCACCGGCACCGTCGGATAGATCCGGCGGGCCACCAGGCCGTCGCGTTCGAGACGGCGCAGGGTCACGGTGAGCATGCGCTGGGAGATGCCGGGCACGCTGCGGTGCAGTTGCAGAAAGCGCCGCGCCCCGCCGATCAGCTCGGTGATCACCAGTACCGACCACTTGTCGCCGATCCGGTTCAGCACGTCGCGCACCTCGCACGCCGCGTGGCGCAGATCCGGTGCACACCGGTCGACGACCAGCATCGTGCCCCCGCCGGTCCGATCGAAATCGTCGTGTCGAAGCATCCAATTTTCCTAACCTCGGGCTGTATCGCACCAGCTTGACGCCGCGAACAGCCCGGAACAACGACGATCTTCTCGCCGCAGCGGTAAGCCGGGCTTACCGATAGGAGGTGGTCTCGGCTGCTGTCGCAGCCTCGAGTACGAGTTCGGTGAACCGGTCCGGATGGATCAGGGGCAGATAGTGTCCTGCACCGCCGACTACGGTCAGGCGGCCGTCGCGGCACTGCCGCAGGAATCGGCGCTCCTGCACGCGGAAGTGATCGTGGCGGCCGTTGACCAGCGATATCGGCCCCGTATAGGAGCCGAGGGCGGCGAGCACGCCGAAGTCGCTGAGTTCGTCGACGACATCGGGGATGGCCTCGGTCGCTATACCCGCGGCTTCGACGGCGCGGGCGACGGCCGGTGGAAGAACGCGGTCGAACACGCGTGAGCTCGCCCGGTGGCCACCGTCGGGCTGCCGCGAAAGCACTCGATGCATCACGGTGAACGGTGTCATCAGAGTTCGCGTGGGCACGCACGTCGAACCCGCGACCACGAGCCCCGCCACCTTCGCCGGAGCCATTTCCGCAGTGGCGATGCCGACGTATCCACCCAGCGAATGTCCGACAACCAGGGCACGTCCGCCGACGGAATCTATTGCCTCGCAGACGGTGTCGGCAGATCCGGCGACGGTGAACCGTTCGCCGCGCCTGTGCCCGTGGCCGGGCAGGTCGACGGTGGTGACAGGCCGCACCCGGCCGACCCGGTCGGCGACCGACGTCCAGGCCGCCCCGCTCATCCGGATTCCATGGACGAAAACCACCGGTAGACGATCCGGCATAGCTACCCCTCCTCAAATATTGCAACGCAACGTTGCGTTGCAAACGTACCTCGACTGTAGGGGCAACGCAACGTTGCGTTGTATTGTTGGGTGGGTGACGACCTCGGGCCCCCGAAAAGCCGAAACCATCTACCACTGTGCTCTGGAGTTGCTGGCCCGAGACGGCTATGACGACCTGACGATGGAGGCGGTCGCCCGGCAGTCCGGCGTCAACAAGACAACGCTCTACCGCTGGTGGCCGTCGAAGGACGCGCTGCTCGCCGCGGCGCTGACTGTGGCCGCGCCCCTTCGCATTTCGATTCCCGACACCGGCAGCTTCGAGGGCGACCTCACCGCGCTCGGGCTCGAGATCGGCCGGCTGCTGACCGCCGAGGACACCTCGCCCATCGTCACAGCGGTCCTGTCCGCATCGGCCTCACGTCCCGAGCTCGCCTCGGTCGGTCATCGCTTCTTCGGTGATCGCCTCGAACGCGAGCAGGTGATTTTCGACCGCGCCGTCGCACGGGGTGAAATCCCGGCCGAACTGGATCCGGCGCTCGTCGTCGACCTGCTCGCGGGTTCGTTGTGGACGCATCTCGTGCTGCGCGGTGAAGGGTTCAGCGAGTCGTATGTGCGCACGGTGGTGGGTGTCATCATGCACGGAACACGCTCGCGTACAGCGTGATCGGCCTGCTTACCGGCCGGTGCGCAGCCGCACGTGTGCTGTATCGCCCTCGGCCAGCTCTTCGGCCCGCAGGACCGGCTTCTTCATGGGCAGGATGTACGTGCCGCGCTTCTTGTCCGGGAACACCGATGTCGACCAGGTGGTCGCGCCGACCGACACCGTAACCGGGACGGCGCCGAAACCGGGGCCGGTGCGGGGATGCCGGTCGGCGATATCGTCCGCGACCGGCTCGGGGACCGCGACGAAATGCCAGGTTGCGCCCGGTGCCTGCCAGACCTCGGCGGCGAATTCGTACTCCCACGGCTGCATGCGCGCAGGATAGCGCCGGGCGCCGACAGGTTCCGGTCGGCAACGGTGTTGTTGCGGGTTCGACTCGGTGTGGACCCCGGGGAGGGTCGTGGTGTGGGAGCCGGGCGGCGGCGAAGTACTGTCTCGGGCGTTCATCAGCCCAGCAGGAACGACAGAGGAGACGAATGTTCACCCGATATCGTCTGACCGGAGCCGTTGTTCTCGCCACCGCGTCGATCGGGCTCGTCCCGTTCGCCGCACCGGGCATCGCCGCGCCACCCGGTGCGAACCAGGCGGAGCCGATCATCACCTGCACCCAGAACGGCACCGTCACCTGGGCGGGCGACGGGCTCGGGGAAAAGCAGACCCGCGTCGAATGGTCGGCTACCACCGAGTTCACCGACTGCGCCGGGTCCGCCGTCGACGAGGGTGGGCCGTACCCGGTGAGCATGGAGGAGCAGGGCACCGAGGTGGCCTCCTGCGAGGGGAAGGTGACCGTCCACGAGGGCACGGGCACCATCACCTGGTCCGACGGCAGCACGAGCACCACCAGCAGCAAAGCCGCGGGCAACCAGGCCAAGTCCAAGGGCGGTGGCCCGGCCACCTTCCCGATCACCATCGACTCCGGCACGCTCGCCGGGCACTCCGCGACCGACGACAACACGGTGACCACCGAACAAACCTGTCCCGGGGTCACCGAGGCGGCGCTGACCGGCACGTTCACCGTGAGCTGAGACACGAGCGTCGCCGGGAATCCTCCGGCGGCGCTCGTCGGTCAGTTGGGTCCGGCGACGATGTCGGCCCACTCGCTCACCAGGTGCCATGCTGTTGCCACGTGTTCGAGGCGGGTCGCGCAGCCCCCGATCGCCACGCGGAGAGCGAACTGCCCGCGAACCATGGTGTGCGACAACAGGACCTGGCCCGTCGCGTTGACAGCGTCCAGCAGGGCCCGGTTGACGTCGTCGGCGGCGCGCAGGCGGAAACAGATCACCGACAGCGGATGCGGCGCCAGCACGTCGAACCGGTCGTCGGCCTCGACCCACGCCGCGAACCGCTGCGCCGCGGACACGCTGTAGCGAATATGCTCGCGCAAACCGGACGCGCCGTACCAGCGGATCACCGCCCACAACTTCAGTGCCCGGAACCGGCGGCCCACCGGCAGTTGCCAATCCCGGTAGTCCACCACCGCGCCGGATTCGGTCGCGCTGTTGCGCAGGTACTCCGGCAGTACCGACAGCACGTCCGTCAGCGCCGAGTGGTCGGCGAGGTAGCAGGCGTCGAATTCCAAGGCGGTGAGCAACCATTTGTGCGGATTGGTCGCGTAGGAATCGGCGAATTCCGCCACGCCGTCGTTGATCCAGCGCAGCTCCGGGCACATCGCGGCCACGCCCGCGTACGCCGCGTCCACATGCAACCAGGCGCCGAATTCGCGACAGACCGGGCCGATGCGGGGAACCGGGTCGACGGCGCCCGTGGAAGTGGTGCCGACCGTCGCCATCACCAGGACGGGTATCCGGCCGGCCGCGGCGTCGTGTGCCATCGCCGTACGCAGCGCCATCGGGTCCATCGACAGATCCGCGCGGGTGTCGACGAAGCGGATGGCACTGGAGCCGAGACCCGTTATCCGCGTGGCCTTTTCGAAACCGCAGTTCGCTTCGGTCGAGGTGTAGACGACGTAGCGGCCACGCTCGACACCCGCGCGGGCGACCGCTCCGCGCGACGCCCGCTGCAGGGCGGCCAGCAGGGCGACCAGCATCGCGGTGCTCGCACCGTCCTGCACCACACCGCCACCGCCGCCCGCGAAGGTGAAACGCTCGGGTAGCCCGATCAGGTCGGCCAGCCAGTCGAGAACGAGCTGTTCCAGCTCGGTACACGCCGGTGCGGTCTGCCAGAGCATGCCTTGCATACCGAGACCGGAGATCAGCAGCTCGGCCAGCGCCGACGGGCCCGACGCGCCGCTCGGGTAGTAGGCGAGGAAGCCGGGATGCTGCCACTGTGTCGAGCCCGGCACGACGATCCGATCCATGTCGGCGAGCAGTGCCTCGAACGGTTCGCCGATCTCGGGCGGCTCGGCAGGCAGTTGCGCGCGGACCTCACCGGGAACGACGTTCGACCGCACCGGCAGCGACTCCACCCGCTCCCAGTAGTCGGCCACCCAGTCCACCACGGCCCGGCCGTGGGCCCGGAATTGGGCAGCCGTCATATGCGGGGGAACGGGTGCGAGGACATGCTGGTGTGCTGGAGCAACGCGCGGGGTGGTCGCCACCGATCAGAGGGTAGAGGCCCGCCGCGCCGATCCGCCGCGCGGCGAGGCGTGTCGGCGCAGGTGACGCGGCGCTGAAACGGGTTCTCGTCCGGAAACGCAGGGATCCGGTCTCGTTCAACGGGTGAGTTGAGACACGAAAGTGGTTGTCGGGCAACAGGATTGCTACACTCCTGCCTGGTGGAGCGAGCGGCGGGGACCGCAGACCTCGACGCTCTCTCCACCTCCGATTGTGCTCCCCGGTCAGGGCCCTTTCGTATCGCTCCCGCCCTGTGCGCAGGTCGATGGAATGCCGGTGTTTCGGTGGTTGCCGTCTGGGCAAGCGCACACCATGGCAACTGACGAGCAAAATGGCGCCACCCCGTCACCGGCGAGTGCGGCCGCGGACTTGGTCACCGTCGACATGGTGCGGGACCTGCTCGGCGCCGACGACGCGCAAGCCTGCCTGGTTCTCGAAGGTGGACGGGTGCGGGTCGCCCCGGGATCGGAGGACCAGCAGAGCGGGATGGTCGTCGTCAGCCGGGCGGAGGTTCAGCGGCGGCTCGGCGCGCACCCGGACCCGACCGCACTGACCGAACAGGCGGCCCTGCTGGACAGCGAAGTCCGCCTGCTGGGCGCCTGATCGCTGTCGACGGACGCCGGGGATCTGGTCCTCGCCCGCGCGGCGCCGGTGCCCGGCGGATCGGTTCTCAGACCCGGTACATGTCGTCGATCTCATCGGCGAATCGCTCGGCGACAACGTGCCGCTTCACCTTGAGCGTGGCGGTGAGTTCGCCCGACTCCTCGGTCAGGTCGCGGTCGAGGACGACGAACTTCTTGATGGATTCGGCATGGGAGACGGTGCTGTTGGCGTCGTCGATCGCCTGCTGCACCTCGGCGAGCAGCGCCGGATCCGTCCGCAGATCGGCGACGGTCGCCTCGGCCGGCCGATCGGCCGCTTCCTTCCATCCGGTGAACGTCTCCGGGTCGATGGTGATGAGCGCGGTGATGAACGAGCGACCGTCGCCGACCACGACGGCCTGCGAGATCAACGCGTGCGAACGGATGCGGTCCTCCATCGGACCGGGGGAGACGTTCTTGCCGCCCGCCGTGACGAGGAGGTCCTTCTTACGCCCGGTGATCGAAAGGAACCCGTCGTCGTCGATGGCGCCGAGGTCGCCGGTGCGCAACCACCCGTCGGGCAGCGCGGCGGCGGTAGCTTCCTCGCCGCGCCAGTACCCGGCGAACACGACGCCACCGGACACCTCGATCTCCCCGTCCTCGGCGATACGAACGGCGTTGCCGCCCAACGGTTGTCCCACCGTGCCGATCTTCACCGCGCCCGGCACGTTCACACAGTGCGCGGCGGTGGATTCGGTGAGGCCGTAGCCCTCGTAGACCGGGACACCGACGCCCCGGAAGAAATGCCCGAGCCTGGGCGTCAACGCGCCGCCGCCGGAGATGACGAACTCGCAGTCACCACCGAGGGCGGCTCGCAGCGGGGTGTACACCAGCCGGTCGCACAGTGCGTACTCGGCACGCAGCAGCAGCGATGGTCTGCGCGCGAATCCGCCGGTGTGGTCGAGGTTTTCACTCCACCGCACCGCGGTCTGCTCGGCGAACCGGAACACGGCCGCCTTGACCTTGCCGCCGTCGCGGGCCTTCTTCTCCGCGCCGTCGCGCACCTTCTCGAAAACCCGAGGCACGCCGAGGATGGTGTGCGGGCGGAAGCGGGTGAACTGCCCGGTGATGGTCTTGAAGTCCGCCCAGTGCGCCTGGGTCATCCCGCCCTCGAACGCGGCCAGCGACACCGCCCTGGCCAGCACGTGCGCGAGCGGCAGGAAAGTGAGCATCCGCTGCCCCGGGCGGGCCACCTCGCCGATGCTCGCGGTCAGGATGCCGCGCACCTCCGACAGGAAGTTGCGATGGGTGAGCATGCAACCTTTGGGGCGACCGGTGGTGCCGGAGGTGTACACCAGCGAGGCGAGGCCGTCGGCGCGCAGCCCGTCGAGCCGTTCCCGCAGGCAGTCGTCGGAGCGGTCGGAGCCCTCGGCGATCAGCAGGGTTTCGGCGCCGTCGTCGATGACCAGGGACCGGCGCAGCGTTGCGGGTGCGTTCGCGAGCAGATCTTTGTGCCTGCCGGTCTCCACGATGGCGAGCGCCGCACCGGAATCCTCGAGGATCCACCGCACCTGCTCGGCCGAAGACGAGTCGTAGACGGGAACGGTCACCGCACCGGCGGCCCAGATCGCGAAATCGAACAGGGTCCACTCGAAGCGCGTCGCCGACGCGAGGACCACCCGGTCACCGGCCTGAATACCGTTGGCGATCAAGCCTTTCGCGACTGCGGACACCAGCCGCGCGAACTCGTCCGCGGTGACGTCGACCCAGTGATCCCCGACGGGACGGGAGAACAGCACCCGCTGAGGGAACTGGTCGGCCTGGGTGTAGACCGAGCCGACGATGGTCTCGTTCTCGGCGATGGTGAACGTGGCCGGCGTGGTGAACTCACGCATGCTCGCCTCCAAGGGGCTGGTCGGGTCGCTGGAATCGCCGCAAGGCGTGCGCGAAGTCGGTGATGTCGTCGGCGGTCCAGTCGCTCATCCGCTCCTCGAGCAGCATGAGGTCGTGTTCGATCGCGGCTCGATGTGCCCGGCGGCCCGACGCGGTGAGCGTCAACGGGTAGCCCGCACGGGAATTTCCCTCGCCCGCCGCCACCCAGCCCGCGTCGACGCAGGTCCGCAACTGTCGTGACACCGTCGAGCGGTGCACGCCGAACGCTTCGGCCAGCTCGGTGGCACGACAGCCCGGATTCCGTTCGATGTAGGACAACGCCGACCGCTGTGCGAACGACGGTATCCCCTCCGACGCGGGCCGCGCCGCGATGGCTTCGCGGACGATCTGCGTGAGCGCGTCGTGCACCGCGACGAGCTCGGGCGACCATCCACCCGACTGGTGTTGCATGACGCAACTATATCCCCGGCCGGTGGCTGCCTGTTCGCGGCCCCGATGTGCATTCCCGATCGATCCTGGGAACGCCGGCGCCGGTGGCCGGAGTACCGGATCATGACTCACGGTGGGCGGCGCGCCGGAGTAGCCGGAGTACTGCCCGTTCCACGATTGCTCGGCGCTCGCTGTCGGTGTCCGCGCGGGCGGCTCTGTCCAGCGCTCGGGAGATCGTGACTCCGTCGGCATACGATTCACCGACCCTCGGGTCGATATAGGAGGCGCGGGCCACGGCGGGCGTATTGCCCAGCGCCGCAGCGACTTCGGCTATCACGGCGCGTTCGGTCCGCTTGCGCGCACGCTCGGAGGTCGGGGGTTCGGCCTGTGCGAAACCCTCGGCGGCCAGCACTGTGGCCTGCCAGGTCCGTAGGTCCTTGACGGTGGAGTCCGTTTCGGTGAGTTCTTTGAAACGGGCGTTGATGTCGTCGGCATGCAGTTCTCGGTAGCCGTTCTGGTCGCGGTAGACCAGTAGCCGGGGCGAATCCGCGCGACTACGCCGCAGGGAAGCGACCGCGCGGGCCAGATCGGCGTCGTGAATCCGGACGCGACGACGCAAGCCGCCCTTGGCGACATAGTCGAACAGCATCTGCTCGCCCTCGACGCGCACCTGTTCGCGCAGCAGGGTGGCGACGCCACGGGTGCCGTTCTCCTCGGCGTACTCCTCGCCGCCGACCCGGAACACGCCGAGGTCGATCAACCCGATGGCCACGGCCTCCACCCGGTGCCGGTGCAGGCCGGAGCGGCGCACATCGGCGATCAGCCGGTCGCGCAGCGGAGGCAGACGACCGGCCAGATCGAGGACGCGATCGAACTTCTCCTCGTCGCGCTCCCGTCGCCACTGCTCGTGATACAGGTATTGGCGGCGGCCGGCGGCATCGACACCGACCGCCTGGATATGACCGTTGGCATGCGGGCAGATCCACACCTTGCGCCATGCGGGCGGAATCACCAGGCCGTTGATCCGCTCGAGCAGGTCTTCGTCCGAGACTTGTTCACCGTCGGTGGTCAGGTAGGAGAAACCACGACCCCGGGTGACTCGCCGGATCCCGGGGCCGTAGGGAGTGCTTCGCCGTAAGCGCACGAAACCTCCTGTTCGCTGCCACCGGGTCGGGTCAGGACATCGACGTGTTCAGGATCGGCGCGTCGGGCCGGGATTCCACGCGGAATTCGAGGCCGAAGTTGTCGAGGGTGAACGGCAAGGGTGTCGACGGATCGAGACGTGGGGTCGAGGTCAGCTCGAACCGCGCCGCGCGCAGTATTTCCCCGAGCAACGTACTGGTGACGAACAGCACCAGGTCCTGCCCGGGGCAGGCGGCGGGTCCGGCGCTGAACGGCACCAACTGCGGGTAGTCCTTCGCACGGCCGTCCAACCAGATGTCGGGAACGAAATCGTCGGCGAACGGAAGCGACCGCTGGTCACGATGGAACGCGACGGCGGCGATCAGCAGCGCCGCACCGGCCTCGGTGGTGAAACGCTCCTCGTCGTCGCGCCAGACGGTGTCCTCGGTGACGTCGCGCAGGATGAGCGGCGTCGTCGGCCACAGCCGCACCGATTCCAGGACACACGCCCGGAGGTAGGGGAGTGTCGCCGGGGTCGTGCCGTTCTGTGCCTCGGCGACGGCCGCGGCGCGCTGTTCGGGATGGGTGGCCAGCAATGCCACCGCGCGACTCAGTGCCATCCCCGCCGCATCGAAGGCGAACAGCCAATGCGGTACCTGGCCGACGGGATCCGTTGCACCGGAGGCGGATACATCGGTGAGCGCGCCGAGGAGGCTGTCTTCCTGCGCGGATTCGGCATAGCGGTAGAGGCTCTCGGAGAACTTCTCGCCCGAGCGACGGCGTTGTGGCACGAGAAATGACCAGTTGGCCGCCGAACGCAGCTGCCACAGCCGATCGGTGATGTCGTGGTCCTCGCGCGCAGAGGAGCCGAGGACCAGCCGACGGACCAGCCGCCACCACGCGGTGGTGAACTGTGCGGCGTCCAGCGTGCCGGTCGAGGAGGCCGCAGTCAGCATCCGGGCCGCTTCGTCGGCGACGACCTCGGCAAACGGGGTCGCCAGCCGGTGCAGCGGACGGCCGGTCTCGAGCGCGGCTTCGTTCACCGCCCGGCGCTCCTCGCGGATCGGGCCCTCCGAGATCAGGACACCGTGCGGCTGGAATTGGCGCAATGCGGCGCGCTTCTCCCGATTCGCCGGATCGAACGGCGACGGTGCTTGCCCCAGCACCCTGCCCACATCGGCGGGATCGGTCACCACGACCACCCGTCGACCGGGCAATACCAATTCCACCGGCCCCGAACCGAATTCGTCACGCAGCGAATACATCCGCCGGACGGCACGACTGTCCGCCTGCGTGCGTTCCAGTATTCCCATCATCCGGCGGCGACGGGCGATGACGCCCGCGGCGAATCCGGCGAACCCCAGGTCCGCCAGCGTCGCCGCCGCGCGGACACCTTTCAACCGATGACCCGGCATGTGACCTCCTGAGCAGCGGAATGCCGGCGTCGGTGTGCCGGCACGCGAGCTACTTGCGGTCATTCCACGCGAAGGACCGTCTAAACGACCCGCCCGATTCCGGGTGGAAACCGGGTACTACGCACGTGAGCCGAAGAACTCCGCTCTCGCGGCGTCGACACGTGCCTGTGCCTGGGCGGCGCCCTGGAAACTGACCGCGGCCGAACCGCCGCCTGCTAGCCCGAGGGCCAGCAGACCGCCGATCACCGAGAGAAGGTTCGGGTCGGGGAGGAGACCGGTGTCGCTGGTGGGTGTGACGTCGTGGGCGGGGACCGCCGGACTGCCGCCGGGTGCGGGAGCAGCGGGAGGATCGGCTGCTCCACCGGGGGCGGGTGCGGGGGCCGAGTCACCGCCGGAACCTGATCCGGCAGGTGGTGCGCCACCACTGCCTGGTGCGCCACCACCGGGCCCGCCGGCGCCGGGAGCGCCGCCGGATTCGCCCGCGTTCGGCTCAGGAGCCTCCGGCTGGGCAGGTGTGGGAGCGTCCGGGGCAGGGGCCGCAGGGGCGGATTGCGGGGCAGGGGCTTGTGGTTCAGGCGGGTTCTCGGGGTTGTTGCCTTGGTTGCCGCCGCCGTTGCCTTGGTTGCCGTTCCCGTTGCCGGGGTTCGGGTTGCCGTTGTTGCCTTGGTTCCCTCCGCCGTTGCCTTGATTGCCGTTTCCGCTACCGGGGTCCGGGTTGCCGTTGTTGCCTTGGTTCCCGCCCTCGTTGCCTTGATTACCGTTACCAGGGTCGGAGTTGCCCTGGTTGCCGCCGCCGTTGCCCTGGTTACCGTTGCCGCTTCCCGGGTCCGAGTTCCCGTTGCCTCCGCCGTTCCCGTGGTCTCCGGGTTCGGCGACGAACCGGATCGCGGGGCTGTCGGGAAATCGCGAGGTGTCCGTAGGGCCGAGCCCCGCGACGGCCACCTGGCCCCCGGGCGACGGTGTGGGCTGGGCAGCCGCGAGCCCGCAGTAACCGAGGAGCCCGAGAACACCCGCGGCCCCGGCTGCCACCGCGGTTCGTCTCATCCGACCGGCTGCCACTTGCCCTCCGTCCCGTCGCCCAAAGCCCACCACACACCATTGCGGTCGGATTCGGAGGGCCCGGCGTTACTGCTCCGACCGTCGATCGCTCCCGAGCCGACGATCGTCGACGCCGCCGAACGGGCGTCGGACCATCGGCGCGCTAGTAGGCGAAAGACAGCGGTTCGACGGGTTCGGCGCGGTGTCTGCCGCCACCGCTGCCGTCGTCGGGGCCGGAATCGTCGTGCTGCGACGTGGTCGAATCCGGCGCCGGGCCCGCGACGGTGTACCGGTGCATGAGGTAATACCAGACCACCGCGAGCGCACCGTAGAGCACGGTGAACACGATCAGTGAGAACAGCACGGTGCCCGGTGCGTGGTCCGAGACACCCTGGTCCACGGTCATGCGGATGGTGAGGTCGCCCGCGAGGTCGGGAACGACCACCCAGGGTTGGCGCCCCATCTCGGTGAACACCCAGCCCGCACTGTTGGCCAGGAACGGCGTCGGGATGGCGAGCAGGCTCAGCCAGGCGAACCAGCGCCGGTCGGGGGCGCGACCACCTCGGGTCGCCCAGAAACCGGCGAGCAGCAGCACCATCGGGCCGGCGAGCAGGCCGACCATGGTGCGGAACGACCAGTAGGTGACGAACAGATTCGGCCGGTAATTGCCCGGCCCGTATTGCTCGACATAGGAACGTTGCAGATCCTCGACGCCCTGCAAGGTCACGCCGGTGAACTGATCCTTGGCAAGGAACGACAGCACATACGGAACCTCGATCAGGTGCTCCACGCTGTCGCAGTTGTTGTGTGTGCCGACGGTGAGCACCGAGAACTTCGGGTCCGTCGCCGTGTGGCACAGCGATTCCGCCGAGGCCATCTTCATCGGCTGCTGATCGAACATGATCTTGCCCTGGATATCGCCCGTGAGTGCCACCACCACGATCGACGCCGCCACCACATACAGCGAACCGCGGGCCGCGGGACGCCAGAGCGTGGTGGCTTCGGACTGTTTCACCGCGTCACCGCTGCGCATATTGCGCACCATGAACCAGCCGCAGATACCGGCCACGAACACCGACGCGGTGAGGAACGCACCGGCGACCACATGCGGGAACGCCGCCAGCGTCGTGTTGTTGGTGAGCAACGTCCAGATGCTGTCCAGTTCGGCCCGGCCGGTCTCGGGATTGAATCGCGCACCGACCGGATGCTGCATGAACGAGTTGGCCGCGATGATGAAATAAGCCGACGCGTTCACCCCGATGGCCACCAACCAGATCGTGGCCAGGTGAACGAGTTTGGGCAGCCGGGACCAGCCGAAGATCCACAGTCCGATGAAGGTCGATTCGAGGAAGAAGGCGACCAACGCTTCCAAAGCCAAAGGGGCGCCGAAGATATCGCCGACGAAACGGGAGTACTCGCTCCAGTTCATCCCGAACTGGAACTCCTGCACGATGCCGGTGGCCACGCCGATCGCGAAATTGATCAGGAACAATCTGCCGAAGAATTTGGTGAGCCGATACCATTTCTCGTCGCCGGTGACGACCCACGCGGTCTGCATTCCCGCGACGATGGGAGCAAGACCGATGGTGAGCGGTACGAAGATGAAGTGATACACCGTGGTGATACCGAATTGCCACCTCGAGATATCGACGGTGCTCATCGCCAGCGTACTCATCGTCGGTCTCCTGCCGTCGTTATGAACTGTCGCCGAAGCAGACGCCTGTGCGCCGTTGTCCAGAGGAGCGTCGAACGTGGTGTTCTCGGCGGTCGGGGTTCAGGACCCGAGCGATACCGCTGCTTCGGAGGTCTCGACCAGGAAGGTGAAGGTCTCCTGGAAGTACAGCTGGACGGTCTCGGCGTCGTGGCTGAGGTAGCCGATGGAGAGGTCTTGGCCGATGGCGAGTTCGAAGTCGCCGCCGCGGGTGGTGAGGGCGAAACCGCCGGTGATGGCCGGTGCCCAGATGATCTCGCCGTCGATGAGGCGCTCGATGTGGGTGCGGATGGGGTGGCCGTGGTCGGAGGTTTCGCTGACCTTGGTGTAGAGGTCGGCGCTGAGCAGTACCGAATACGGTCCCTGGACACCGGCTAGGCGCAACTCGGTGAGGGCATGGGAAACGGCGTCGGGGATGTCGACCACATTGCCGGGCAGGGCGACGGGGGAGTTGGAGGCGGCGGCGCGGATGCCGGTGATGCCCGCGGCGGCATAGCCTTCGAAGATCGCGCGGTCTTCGGCGAAGGCGATCTTCTGGGCGGCGTCTTTGAGGTTGTCGAGGTCGGCGTCGGGGGCGCCGCGTTCGATGTCGTCGAGTTCGGAGCGCTGCAGGGTGAAGGGCACCCGCAGTTCCACGAGCGGCTGCACCACGCGCTGGTGTGCCTGCACACCGTCGTCGGGGGAGTCGGCCGGGGTGAGCCTGCCCCGATTGAGCGCCGAATAGGCCACACCTCGGGGGCCGGACACGTCGACGACCCGGCGTCCGGCGATATTGCGCTTGAACGTGCGGGTGGCTTCTTCTTCGATCTGTTTCCAGGCCTCGTCGGTGATCGGCGCGAGTTCGCGATGCAGGTTGTTCATTCAGTTACTCCCTTTCATGGACCCGATGGAGAGCGAACCGTCCGAGACCACCGGGGCCGCCTCGGCGGCAATGACCGGAGCGAACTCGGGAACGTCGATATCGGCGTCTTCGTCGGCGACGGATGAGGGTGCATCAGGCAGATCGCCGAGGAAATCGGCGGACGGAGCGAAGAACAGACTGCCGGTGACAGCGGTCGAGAAGTCGAGAATACGGTCGTAGGGGGCTTCGTCGGTGCCGAGGAACATGCGCTCGAGCATCTTCTCCGGTACGGACGGCGTGGCGCAATAGGCGATGTAGTACGTGCCCAGTCGGCCGTCTCCGACGGTGCCGAACGGCATATTCGCGCGCACGATATCGCGCTCAACCCCGTCGGCATCGACGATCGTGTTCATGGTGACATGGGAGCTGGGTGGCTTCACATCGTCGGGCAGTTCGTAATCGCTGAGTTTGGTCCGCCCGATGATGAGCTCCTGCTCCTCGATCGTCAGGGCATTCCATTCGTCGAGTGGGTGCAGGTACTTCTGCACGATCACGTAACTGCCACCGGCGAAGGCCGGATCCTCGTCGCCGACGAGAACTGCCGCCTCGGCCGCGCCGCCCTCCGGATTCGCGGTCCCGTCGACGAAGCCGAGCAGGTCGCGCTGTTCGAAATAGCGGAACCCCGATGTCTCGTCGACAACGGTCGCCGCGTCGCGCAGCCTGGTCGCGATCGCCATCGCCAATTCGTAACAGGTGCCCGTCATCTCGCTCCTGATGTGGAACAGCAGGTCGCCGGGGGTGGCGGGGCAGGAGTGCACCGGCCCGGCATAGCCGGGGAATTCGTGCAGCTCGGCGGGTACGGGACCGGTGAACAACCGGCCCCAGGCGCGGTGCCCGATACCGATGACACAGCTGAGGTTCTGATCCGGGGTGCGGAAACCGACCGACTTGCGCAGGTCGTCGACCTCGGCCAGGAGCTCGCGGACCGCAGCCTCACCGCCCTCATCGATGGTGGCGACGAGAAAGATCGCTGCCTGTGTGAGTGGAACGAGGACCCGCTGTGGCTCACCCATGGCGGTCAGCCTACGGCCCACCGATGTTCGGGATGTGCTTCATCGGTGCGTGTCAGGCAGTGTGTCCCCTTCGCCGGAATACGGCAATATCTGCCCCATGTTCGCTCGTCATACCAGCCGATCAGTTCTGCTCGTGCTCGGCGCGATCGCTGTGTTGTCCTTGGGCACCGGCACGGCCGGGCCCGGCTGGGGGCCGCTCGCCGGGCCGAATCCGTTTCTCGGACCGACGGGTACGGCGACCATGCACGGCGACGCGGGATCGTCGGACGCGGTGCCGCACGCGGGACCCGGGCCCGGCGCGCGAGGTATCGGCGGGTACCCACTCGGGGCGGCCTGCCCGACCCTGCTGCAGGGCGCCGACGGGCTCGTCGTGGCGCTGTGTACGGCGGTGGCCGATCGTGCGCCGGTAGTGCACTTGATCGACCCGTCCGCCGGGGGAATTCCGGATACCGGGTCGGCGATGTCCGGGTCGCTCGCACAGTTGACTTTGACCAAAGGTGGCCTGCTCGGCGGTGTGTACGCCTATCTCGACCACGCCGACCGGCTGGTCGTGGTCGACGGCAACCGCATGCTCCTGCGGATCGCCCACGAACGCGGCGCCAGGGGATGGGAATTGCGGGTGGTGGAAGCCGTCGACCTGACCACGGCCATTCCGGCGGACGACGGTGTCACCGGCCTGGTGCCCGACTGGTCGGGCACCGTGTGGTTCGCGACGGAGAACGGCATCGTCGGAACAGTCACCGCGGCAGGCGTGATCGCCACGCTGACTCTGCCAACCGAGGAGAAAGTGGCCAACAGCATCTCCTCCGCGCCGAGCGGCCGGGTAGCGGTCGCGACCACGCACGCGCTCTACGAATTCGGCACCGATGCTTCGGGCAAGCCGGTGCAGCTGTGGCGCGCGGCCTACGACCGGGGCCCGGCCCGTAAACCGGGGCAGCTGTCGTGGGGCACCGGGTCGACGCCGACGTATTTCGGCCCGGATACCGGCGCCGACTATCTCACCATCGTCGACAACGCCGCCGATCAGGTGAAGGTGCTCGTATTCCGTTCCGGCAGTGGCGAACTCGTCTGTACCCGGCCGGTGCTCACCGAAGGCGGTGCGGGCAGCGAGAATTCGCCGATCGGCATCGGCGGCTCGGTCTTCGTGGCCTCCACCTACGGTTATCCCTACCCGGCGGTGCCGGAGGGTGCGGGTCCGGCGCAACCCGCAACAGCGCCGTTCACCGGCGGCATGACGCGCGTCGACGTGGATCGCGACGGCTGCCGAACGGTTTGGGAGAACACGGCGCGCAGTGCCGCGGTACCGCACATCTCGACAGCGGACGGGCTGATCTACACGGTCACCCGCGACGGCATACCGAACACGACACCCCTCGACGCCTACTCGTTCACCGTCATCGATCCCGAGGACGGCGCAGTGGTGGGCCGAAACGACCTGCCACCCACCATGCTCGCCGACCCGCTGCAAACCTCGCCGTTGATCCTGCGCAACGGCGAGGTACTCCAGGGAGTAACCACCGGCATCGTCCGAATCGGTCGCTGAATTTCGTCGGTGACGGGCTTCAGGCCGAGCGGGTGATGGTGACCTTCACGTTCTTCATGATCGGCTGATCGCTTTGGGTGCTGATGTCGCCGATCGCGCACAACACATTGAGTTCGGGCATGTATCCGGCTGCGCAACCGCGGGGGATGTCGTAGGGGATGACCTTGTAGTTGTGGACCGACCGGGTGCTGCCGTCGCGGGCGATGCTGGTGATATCCACGTCGTCGAATTGCGACAGGCCGCGTTCGCGCATGTCGTCGTCGTTCATGAAAACGAGGGTGCGCAGATTCTTGATGCCGCGGTAGCGGTCGTTGTCGGAATAGATGGTGGTGTTCCACTGGTCGTGTGAACGCAGCGTCGCCAGGCGCAGAATGCCGGGCTCCTGGGTCAGGTCGGGCAGATCGGCGGAGGAGAACTCGGCTTTGCCCGAGGGCGTGAGGAAGATCAGTTCCCGGGCCGGTTGCTTGATGCGGAAGCCGAGCGGCAGACGCACTCGCCGGTTGAAATCCTCGAATCCGTCGAGCACCTGCGACATGGTGTCGCGGATGCGGTCGTAGTCGGCGACATAGTAGTCCCACGGCGTCTTGCTCTGTGGCAGCGCGGCTTTCGCGATTCCGGCGATGATGGCCGGTTCGGACAGCAGATGCCGGGAGGCAGGCTTCTTCATGCCCTTGGACAGGTGGACCATCGCCATCGAGTCCTCGACCGAAGTCCGCTGTTCCCCGCCGCGCTGGATGTCTTTTTCCGTGCGCCCCAGGCACGGCAGGATCAGAGCTTCGGTGCCGTGCACGAGGTGGCTGCGGTTGAGTTTGGTGCTCACCTGGATGGTGAGGTCGCATTTGCGCAGGGCTTCGTAGGTATAGGCGGTGTCGGGTGCGGCGAGCGCGAAATTGCCGCCCATCGCCATGAACACCTTCAGTTTCCCGGCCTGCATCGCCTCGATGGTGGCGACCACGTCGTAACCATCGGCGCGCGGTGAGGTGATGCCGCAGGCCGCGTCGAGCCGATCGAGGAACTGCGCCGCCGGCTTGTTGGCGATGCCGCAGGTGCGGTTGCCCTGCACATTGCTGTGCCCGCGCACCGGCGACGGCCCGGCACCCTCGCGCCCCAGGTTGCCGCGCAACAGCAGCACGTTCACGATCTCGCGAACGGTGTCGACGCCGTGCTCGTGCTGGGTTACCCCGAGGCACCAGCTGATGATGCTTCGATCGGCCTCGCAGTACACGCGCGCGGCCTTACGGACATCGTCCTCGCTGAGACCGGACTGCTCCTCGATCGTCGACCAGGGCGTGGCCTCGACGACGGCGCGGTATTCCTCGAAGCCGTGGGTGTGCCGCTCGATGAACTGGTGATCGAGCGCCTTGGGATCGGATTCGGATTCCTCGAACACGGCCTTGGCGATGCCACGCATCAGGGCGAAGTCACCGCCGATGCGCGGCTGCAGGTTCAGTGTCGAGGTATCGGTCGTGCGGAACGTCGCCATCCGCAGGATCTCGTGCGGGATGATCGTGCGGGTCGCACCGGCTTCGACGAGCGGGTTGATGTGCACGATCTGCGCGCCCCGCCGGTCGGCCTCGGCGAGGGCGGTCAGCATGCGTGGTGCGTTGGAGGCGGCGTTGACGCCGAGGATGAACAGCGCGTCGGTGGTTTCCCAGTCCTCGAGGTCGCAGGTGCCCTTACCGGTGCCGAGGGCGGCTTGGAGCGCACGTCCACTCGCCTCGTGGCACATGTTCGAGCAGTCGGGCAGATTGTTGGTGCCGAGCTCCCGGGCCATCAGCTGATAGAGGAACGTCGCCTCGTTGCCGAGCCGGCCCGAGGTGTAGTAGGCCGCCAGATTCGCGTCGTCGAGTTCACGTAAAGCCTTGCCCGCCATCTCGAACGCGTCGGCCCAGCTGATCGGGACGTAATGGTCGGTGACCGGGTCGTAGCGCATCGGCTCGGTGAGCCTGCCCTGATTCTCCAGGTCGTGTTCGCTCCAGGTGGACAGTTCCGCCACCGAATGCTCGGCGAAGAATTCCCGTGTCACCCGTTTGTGCGTCATCTCCCACGTGACATGTTTGATGCCGTTCTCACAGATGTCGAGATGAATGCCCTTGATCGAATCGGGCCACGCGCACCCCGGGCAGTCGAAACCACCGTTCTCGTGATTCATCTTCATGATGGCGCGGGTGCCGAGCAGCGGCTCTTTCTCCTGGCCGATCATGAATTCGGTGACCGCCTTCGCGGCGCCCCAACCGGCGGCCGGATGGTGGTACGGCTTGAATTCGGGGGTCGCCGCGCGGTCGCGAGCACCGCTCGGGCCGTCGTCGGGGTCGAACTCTCCAAACGCATCGGTCATGACAGTCCCTTCGACGATTGCGAAGCCGGTCTTCCCGTCCGCCGGAATTCTCTCCCCGGAGAGCCACGATTCGAGGTAGGCGGGCCGTCACTATCGTCGCCGTTGCGCGCGGCCATGGCCAAGATCGACTTCCGACTGCTCGATAGGTGTGGCTTATCGTCGCCGCGTACGCCGTGAATTCGCCCGATGTGCCCGATTTCGGCCGGTTGACGCCCCCGCAGCGATTCATGCACCGTGGTCCGACGGGCGTGCCCGCGACCGACCCTCGGAGGAATCTTGCGCACCATGCTGAACCAGGCGCGCGCGGTGTTTCGGCGATTCGTCACCGAGATCGATCATCTGCCCGCCGCCCGCGTCTTCGTCGGCTTGGCGATCCCCGGTCTGATGCTCGTCGCCGCCGGACGCACCGACCTGCTCATCTACGCGGTATTCGGCTCCTTCACCGGCATGTACGGGTTCGCCGAAGCGCCGAGGCAACGACTCGCCCACCAGTGCGAGGCCGCCGTGATGCTGGTCGGCGCGGTGGGGGCGGGCATTCTGCTCGGTCGGCTGCACGCTCCGCCCGCGGTGCTGGTCGCGGCCGTCGCCGTGTTCGCCGCGGTGGCTTCGCCGGTCACCGACCGGCTCGGGTTGCGACCGGAGGGCCCGTTCTTCGGGATCTTCGCTTTCGGCGCGATCGCGATGGTGGCCGACACCCAGCGTCATCCGGTCACCGCGCTGCTGGTCTGCGCCGGCACCGCGATCCTGTGCGTCGCCGTCGGATACCTGGAGTCCACCCGCAGGGTGCGGCGCGGTACGGCCACCGACGTGCCGACCCGGTGTCCACCGCACCGCCGTGGCATCGACTCGACGACCCAGGCGGGCCGCTACGCATTGGCGATCTCGGTGTCCGGCGGCATCGGTCTGCTGCTCGGTGTCGGGCATGCCAACTGGGCCATGGCCGGTGCGGCCGTGCCGTTGGCGGCGGCGACCTCACGCGACCGGATGACCAGGGGGATGCACCGGGTGATCGGCACCTTCCTCGGCCTGCTCGTGGCGACACCGCTGCTGATCCCGGGACCGAGCCCGGCGGTGCTCGGGCTCGCGATCATCGCGCTGCTGTATCCGACCGAGCTGTTCATGGCCCGCCACTACGCGCTGGCGCTCGGCTTCTTCACCCCGCTGATCATGGCGATGACCGAGCTCGCCGACCCGACCGATCCGCTCACCATGCTCACCGAGCGCGGTCTCGACACGGTGATCGGCGTGGCCGTGGGATTAGCTGTCGCATTGCTGATCCGGGATCCGGCCCCGCATACTGTCGTCATGGGACCGAACCCGGACAAGGCGCTCGAGATCGCCCCGGCGCGTAATGCGGCGGCCGACGCCCGAGACAACTAGGCAGACGTGCTCTTCCGTCAGCTCGAATACTTCGTGGCGCTCGCCAGGGAACGTCACTTCGCCCGTGCGGCCAAGTCCTGCTACGTATCCCAACCCGCGCTGTCCGAAGCGCTGCGCAAACTCGAGCACGAGCTCGGCGTGCCGCTGGTCCGGCGGGGACATACCTTCGAGGGGCTCACCCCGGAAGGGGAGCGGCTGGTCCTGTGGGCCCGGCGGATCCTGGCCGACCGCGACGCGCTCGAACACGAAGTCGCCGCCCTGCAAACCGGTTTGACCGGTGAATTGCGGATCGGTGTGATTCCGGCGGCGTCGAGCACCGTCGCCCTGCTCACCGACCCGTTCTGCGTCGAACATCCGCTGGTTCGGGTGCGGCTGGAAACCAAACTGCGCTCACTCGACATCGTCGAGCGCATCCGCCGGTACGAACTCGACGCGGGCATCATCTACGCGCAAGGGATCGATACCGGCGGGCTCACCCGCACCCCGCTCTACACCGAACGGCACGTGCTGCTCGCAGGCACCGAACTCCTGGCGGGACGCACCGGAACGATCACCTGGGCCGAGGCGCTGGAAATGCCGATGTGCCTGCTGCACAAGGAAATGCGGGGACGACAGCTCCTCGACGAGGCGCTCGCCGGGCACGGACTGCGCGCTACGCCGCAGGTCGAGACCGATTCCGTGGTCGCGTTGCTCGCGCATGTGAGCACCGGTCGCTGGGCGTGTGTCGTGCCGCAGCCCTGGCTGCGAACCTTGCCCGCGCCCGCCGGAGTTCGGGCACTCGCTCTCGCCGACCCGGTCGTCTCCGCCGAGATCGTGCTGGTCACGGCGGCGGGGGAGCCCGGCTCGGTACTGGCCAGGGCGCTGGTCACGACCGCTGGCGCCGCCGACCTGGACGCTGTGCTCGGCGAGCCCGCACCGGGCTGACCGACGATCACGCGATCGTCGAGGACCGTTGGGTACGCTGCACCGCCATGAGCAGTCCGTTGCTGTTGTCGGCGGTCACCCGCCTGCTCGGTTCTGTCGTGCTCGGTGCCGCGGCGGGAGCGGCCGTCGGTATCGGCAGCGGACCGGCACTCGGTGTGCTGACCTGTATCGCCACCGCCGCGTCGATTTTCGTCGTGGCCGGCTGGTTCGTGCTCTGGCCGATGGATGCCGAGCGGACCAGATCCAATGCCCGGCGCGAGGACTTCCAGCCGTTGATCGAGGAGACGTCGGTCGTCGTCGCCGCGCTCAGTGGGCTCGTCGCCATCGTCCTCATCCTCGTGCTCGGCAGATCCGCGCAAGGCCATATCGCGGCCGCGACGGCCCTGGGCGGAGTGTTCGCGGCATGGGCGGCCGTGCACCTGATGTACGTCGCCCGCTATGCCTACCTCTACTACGAAACGCCAACGGGCGGAATCGATTTCAATTCCGACGCACCGCCTGCCTATCGGGACTTCTTCTATTTCAGCTACAACCTCGGCATGACCTATCAGGTCTCCGACACCAACGTCACGAAGGCGGGGATCCGCTCCATCGTGCTCCGGCACTGTCTGCTGTCCTACGCCTTCGGCACCGTCATCCTCGCGACGACGATCAACCTGGTCGCGGGCATCGTCAGCGAATGAGCATCCGATGGCGGTGGTCCGTCGCCAGTCGCTGCGCACCGGCGTAGACGTTCATCGAATCGCCGCGCAGGAACCCGACCAGGGTCAACCCGTTGTCGGCAGCGAGGTCCACCGCCAGCGACGACGGTGCGGATACCGCCGCCAATACCGGAATGCCCGCCATGAGCGCCTTCTGTACCAGTTCGAAGGATGCCCGTCCGCTCACCATCAGAACGGTTTCGCGCAACGGCAGCAGTGCGGCCCGCACGGCGGCGCCGATCACCTTGTCGACCGCGTTGTGTCTGCCGACGTCCTCACGCAGGTACAGCATCGATCCGTCGGCGGTGAACAGTCCGGCCGCGTGCAATCCGCCGGTGGTGTCGAACACCTTCTGCGCGTCGCGAAGCCGGTCCGGCAGGGTCGCCAGGAGTTCGGGCGGGCAGCGCACGGGATCGTCTGCCACCGACCAGGTCGCAGCGGTGCGCACCGCATCGAGGCTGGCTTTGCCGCACAGTCCGCAGGAGGACGTGGTGTAGAAGTTGCGTTCCAGCGACGGGTCAGGGGCGGCGACACCGGGTGCCAGGACCACGTCGACGATGTTGTAGGTGTTGGTGCCCTCGGCGGTCGCGCCCGCGCAGTAGCGGATGCCGGCGATCTGATCCGGCGATCGAACGACCCCCTCGCTCACCAGAAAGCCTGCCGCGAGGTCGAAATCGTTTCCTGGCGTCCGCATGGTCACGGTCAGCGGGCGGCCGCCCACCCGGATCTCGAGGGGTTCCTCGCTCACCAGGGTGTCGGGACGTTCGCTGTGGACGCCGTCCCTGATGCGCAGCACAGGTCGTCGCACGGTCACTCGTCCCACTGTGTTCTCCGCTTCTCTGGTCGGATCGCAGGCACTGCTCACCGACAGTCAAGGGTGCCGGGCGATCCGCGTCAAAGTCGCCTCTCCGATCGGTCGACAACCGTGACTTATCGTCCCCGGACACCGGTTACGTGGTCTGCTTCCCGTCGAGAATGTCGGCGAGCACCGTCGCCTCGCTCATGTCGACGAGGATGCGTCGACCGTCGGCCGGTTCGGGGTGTCCTCTTTCGCCGGACGATGTAGGCGGAAGCTGCCGGTCACTGTATAGCGGGGGGGGGGCATCCCCCAGGACGGGATCGCGGCTGCACCGGATCTGTCGGCGAGTCGGGGCGGAACCGGATCCGGCGCTCTATGCTGCGGATATGGTGCTGCGCCATGGGGTGTACCTGCCGCCGTTCGGTGAGCTCGCCGATCCGCGGGTGCTGGCGGAAATCGCTGCCGAAGCGGAATCGGCGGGATTCGACGGCGTCTTCGTCTGGGGACCACGTGGCGCGGGCCGATGAACCCGACCTCGCCGTGGGCGACTGCTGGATCGGTCTTGCCGCCGTCGCGGCCGCGACGACCAGGGTGGTGTTCGGGCCGAGGGTCACGCCGCTCTCGCGCAGGCGACCCCACGATGTCGCCCGGGAGAGCGTCGCGCTCGACTTGCTCAGCGGTGGTCGACTGGTGCTCGGGGTCGGACTCGGCTCCGACGCGACCGGCGAATTCTCCCGTCTCGGTGAGGTCGGTGGCGCACGTGAACGCGCGCGGTTGCTCGACGAATCGCTCGCGGTGATCACGGCGCTGTGGTCCGGGGAACCCGTGCACCACCACGGACCCGCCTACGAGGTGGACGGCCTGCGGTTCCTGCCACGACCGGTGCAACAGCCCCGCATACCGATCTGGGTTGCCGCGCAGTCGGTGCGGCAAGCGCCCCTGCGCCGCGCCGCGAGATACGACGGTCTGTGCCCGGAGGCGAGCGCGGCGCAACTGGCCGACATGCTCGACATCATCGTCGAACACCGGGGCGACTTGACCGGCTTCGACGTGGCGGTGGCCGCGAACGAGAACCGCGATGCCTACGAACGCGCGGGTGCCACCTGGTGGTTGCGTTCGCTGCCGATGATCGTCTCCCGCGCCGAGGCGCTGTCGGTCGTGCGGCGGGGGCCGTGACGAGAAGAGCGATGAGACAGCAGGGCTCGGCTACCCGCCAACGGCGGGTAGCACCGCATCGCAGGGAGTAGGGTCGATAGCTGTGGATTCGCGCGAGATCGATTCTTCGGTTCGGGTGCGTGGCGCCCGGGTCCACAATCTGCGCGATGTCGATGTCGACCTGCCGCGCAATGCCTTGGTCGCGTTCACCGGTGTGTCGGGCTCGGGGAAGTCCTCGCTGGCCTTCGGGACCCTCTATGCCGAATCGCAGCGCCGGTACCTGGAGTCGGTCGCACCGTATGCCCGTCGGTTGCTGAATCAGGTCGAAGCGCCCGACGTGGACGAGGTTTCGGGGATGCCGCCGACGGTGGCGCTGGCCCAGCGCCGGTCCACGCCGTCGTCCCGGTCCACCGTCGGCACGGTGAGCGCCCTGTCGAACACGCTGCGGCTGTTGATGTCGCGCGAAGGCGACTACCCGGAGGGGCCCGCGCGGACCGGGCCCGGACACTATCCGGCGGGAACCAATCGACTGTACTCGGATGCCTTCTCGCCCAACACCGTCGAGGGCGCGTGTCCGCGCTGCCACGGGCAGGGCGTGATCCACGAAGCCACCGAGGAATCGATGGTGCCCGACCCGTCGCTGAGCATCAGGGAGGGGGCGATCGCGTCGTGGCCCGGCGCCTGGCAGGGCAAGAATCTGCGCGATGTGGTCGCCGCGCTTGGTTACGACATCGACCGCCCCTGGCGCGAACTCGATGCGGCCGACCGTGAGTGGATCCTGTTCAGCGACGAACAGCCCGTCGTCACCGTGCACCCCGAGCGTGAGGCCCACCGCATCCACCGCCCCTACCAGGGCACCTTCAGCAGCGCCCGCCGGCTGTTGCTCAAAGCGCACGCCGAATCCAAGAGCGACAAGACCCGGGCGAAGGCCGCGGAATTCTTGCACACCACTGTGTGCCCGCTGTGCCACGGACACCGGCTCAAGCCCGAGTCACTTGCGGTGACCTTCGCCGGTTGCAACATCGCCGAACTCGGTGAACTGCCGTTGCACGAACTGGCCGAGGTACTCCGGCCCTACACCACCGGCACCGGCGCGGTGGCCGTACTCACCCAGGATCTCACCTCCCGGCTGGACGTGTTGATCGAGCTCGGCCTCGGCTACCTCGGCATCGACCGGGAAAGTCCCACCCTCTCGGGAGGCGAACTGCAGCGCCTGCGGTTGGCAGGGCAGTTGCGGTCGGGGCTGTTCGGCGTCGTCTATGTGCTGGACGAACCTTCGGCCGGGTTGCACCCCGCCGACACCGCCGCTCTCACCACGGTCCTGCGCAGACTCGAAAAGTCCGGCAACAGTGTCCTTCTCGTCGAACACGACATGGATGTGGTGCGCCACGCCGACTGGGTGGTGGATGTCGGTCCGGGAGCCGGCGTCAACGGGGGACAGGTGCTCTACAGCGGGGAGGTGGCCGGTCTGCGTGCGGTGCCCGATTCGGTGACCCGGCGCTACCTGTTCGACGAGGTGTCGCGTGAACCGCGGGTGCCGCGCGTGCGCAGTGGCACGCTGGAGTTGCGTGGCATCGAGATCAACAACGTGCGCGGTGTCGATGTCGACCTGCCACTCGGGGTCTTCACCGCCGTGACGGGGGTGTCGGGTGCGGGCAAAACCAGTCTGCTGCGGGCGATTTCGGCGGGTGCGGAAGCAGACTCGGCCGTCAACCGGGTGGTCGAGGTGGATCAGGCGCCGATCGGTCGCACCCCGCGTTCGAACCTGGCCACCTACACCGGGCTGTTCGACACCGTCCGAGCCCTCTTCGCCGATACCCCCGCGGCGCGGGCGCGTGGTTACGGCATCGGCCGCTTCTCCTTCAATGTCGCCGAAGGACGCTGCCCCACCTGTCAGGGCGAGGGGTACATCACCGTGGAACTGCTCTTCCTGCCCAGCACCTACACTCCGTGCCCGGACTGCCACGGCGCCCGCTACAACCCCGAAACCCTCGAGATCACCTACCGCGACACGACGATCGCCGGAGTGCTCGACATGACCGTCGAGCAGGCCGAGCCGTTCTTCGCCGACGTGCCCGCGGTGCACCGCGCGCTGCACACGCTCCTCGATGTCGGGCTCGGCTACCTGCGGCTCGGCCAGCCCGCCACCGAACTGTCCGGTGGCGAAGCCCAGCGGGTGAAGCTGGCGACCGAGCTGCAACGCACCCGGCGCGCGGGCACGCTGTACCTACTGGACGAGCCGACCACCGGGCTGCACCCCGCCGACACCGAAGTGCTGCTCGCCCAACTCGATTCGCTCGTCGACTCCGGCGCGACCGTGGTGGTCGCCGAACACGACATGATCGTGGTCGCACAGTCCGATCACGTGATCGACATGGGCCCCGACGGCGGCGCCCGCGGCGGCCGGATCGTCGCCGAGGGCACCCCGAAGCACGTCGCGGCCGCGCCGGACAGCCGAACCGCCCCCTACCTGGCGCAGGTGCTGTGACCGCTCAGCTGAGGGTCTGCTGGGCGGCGGGGTCGAAGGGCTTCAGCTCGTCGAAGCGCCCGTCGAGAACCTTGCGGGCCCACTCGGGATCCTGGAGCAGCGCACGTCCGACGGCGACCATGTCGACCTCGTCGCGTTCCATTCGTTCGAGCAGATTGTCGAGGCTGCCCAGTTCGGCTCCGTGCCCACGGAAGGCGTTCAGGAAGTCGCCGTCGAGGCCGACCGAACCGACGGTGATCACCGGCTTGCCGGTGAGCTTCTTGGTCCAACCGGCCAGATTCAGGTCGGAGCCGTCGAATTCGGGTAGCCAATAGCGGCGGGTCGAGGCGTGGAAGACATCGACGCCTGCCTCGGTGAGCGGGGCGAGGATCGCCTCCAGCTCCTGGGGTGTCTGCGCCAGGCGCCCGTCGTAGGCGTCCTGCTTCCACTGCGAATAGCGCAGGATCACCGGGAAGGTCGGCGAGACGACAGCGCGCACGGCCCGGACGACCTCGGCGACGAACCTGGTCCTGGCCACCGCGTCTCCGCCGTAGGCGTCGGTGCGGCGATTCGTACGTGACCACAGGAACTGGTCGAGGAGATAGCCGTGAGCGCCGTGGAGTTCCACCCCGTCGAATCCGAGGCGTTCGGCGGCCGCGGCGGCGTCGGCGAACGCGGTGATCACGTCGTCGAGGTCGCGCTGGGTCATGGCGTGGCCCGCGCCCTCGGTGCCGTCGACGCGAATGCCGGAGGGGCCCATGGCCGGGGCGTCGGGGTAGGGCGCTTCACCGTGGTTGCGCACCATGCCGATATGCCACAGCTGCGGGACGATGGTGCCGCCTGCCGCGTGCACGTCGGCGGCGACCTTCGCCCATCCGGCCAGCTGGGCCTCGCCGTGGAAGCGCGGGACGCGATCGCTCTGTCCGGCCGACTCGTGCCCGACGTAGGTGCCTTCGGTGACGATCAGGCCGACCCCTGCCGCGGCCCGGCGAGCGTAGTAGGAGGCCACGTCGTCGCCGGGGATGCCGCCGGGGGAGAACATCCGGGTCATCGGGGCCATGGCGATCCGGTTGGGGACGGTCAGGCCGTTCAGGGTGATGGGTCGTGACAGGGCCTGCGTCGCACGGGCGGCCTCGGACACGGTGACGGTCATGAATGCTCCTGCTTACTTGAGAAGGTCGAAGGTTGAGAACTTCAAGCAATGTCGCCACCGTAGGTGGAGATATTTGAGGTCGTCAAGTTTCTGGCGCTAGGCTCGACTCATGTCAGACGTTTCCCGCGACGACCCCGACCAGCTCATGGAGCTGTTGTCGGTGTCGC
The DNA here is from genome assembly GCF_013839555.1 of Nocardia sp. GTS18. Taxonomy (NCBI): domain Bacteria; kingdom Bacillati; phylum Actinomycetota; class Actinomycetes; order Mycobacteriales; family Nocardiaceae; genus Nocardia; species Nocardia sp. GTS18. The sequence goes on from NZ_JACBIU010000017.1 coordinate 77,994, forward strand.
TCGGCGCGTATTACGGAGACTTCACCGCGGCCGCGGCCAGCGAGCAGCTCACCGCCATCCAGGCCAAGACCCTCACCGTGCTGCGCCGTGGGCCCATCGCCATGCGAAGGCTGGCCGAGACCATGTACTGCGATGCCTCCAACATCACCGGCATCATCAACCGGCTCGAGAAGCGTGGGCTCGTGCGCCGGGAGACCAGCGCCGCCGATCGGCGCGTCACCCACCTCGTCATCACCCCGGAGGGCGAGCAGGTCACCGACGCGATCCGCGCGAAGATGCACCTCACGCGGGCTGGTCTCGAGCGGCTCGACGCGGAACAACGCCGGACGCTGTCTGCCCTGCTGTCAGAGGTCTTCCGGAAGTAGGGGACCTCAGTTGGCGTCGGCGCCGCGGGTGGCGACCCAGGTGGCGATCTGGGCTCGGTTCGACGAGCCGAGCTTGGTGAGAATGTTGCCCACGTGCGTGTCGGCGGTGCGGGGTGCGATGACGAGCCGGGCGGCGATCTCCTTGTTCGTCAGCCCGGTGGCGATCAGGGTCGCCACCTCGTACTCACGCGGGGTCAGCGGCGCGATGTCGACAGGATGCCGAGTCGCCGGTTCACGGTGCGGGGTCAGCGCGAACTCGAAGGCATCGGCGACCGGCATGGCCTGCCCGGCCAGGAACGCGGTTTCGAAACGATCGTCGCCGAGTGCCCGGATCGACGCGTCGCGAAAGAGGGTGTGCGGGCGCACGAGGATGACGTCGGGGTCGGAACCCAGCTGCTCCCACGCGGCCGCGGCGACACCGAACAGGGTGGCGGCGCGCAGGTGCTGGTTGCGTGCCGAGGCCACCCACGCCAGCGTTTCCACGTGATAGGCGTCGCCGAATCTGCTGCCCCACCGGCGGGAGATCCGCAGGGCGGTGTGGCCGGCTCGCTCGGCCGCGTCGGGATTGCCGAGCATCACTTCGATCAGCGAAATGGCGAACAGGTAGAGCCCGCGATAGTAGTAATCGCCGTGCTCCTCGCAGAGCCGAACTGCCTCGCGTAGCTCCTGGAGGCGCCCTGCGGGGTCGGCGGCGGCGGTCGCCAGCGCGTAGATGTTCCACGCCCCCATCGACTCACGCAGGTGTCCGTGGCTGCGCAGGGTGTGAGTGGCCTCCGAGGCGAGGGCGGCCGCCTGCTCGTTGTCCAGGTCGATCTTGGCCGCGGCGGACCTGGCGGCCTTCGCGAGGGCGATCACGACCGGATCGCCGGAGCGCGCCGCCTCCCGATCGGCCTGATCGAGTTCGCGATAGGCGCTGTCGCGGTCGGTCATCCAGATCGAATGCAGGGCGAGCACCGCCCAGCCGCGTCCCGCGTGCGGCGAATGCGGCACCGCGTGCAACGCACGCTGCAACCAGACCTTCACGAGCTGATCCGAGCCCGCCATCCGCCAGAACTCGTCCAGGCAGGCCGCCATCTCGAGCGCGGTCTCGGCCTCGCCCGGCGTCTCGAGCGACCATTCCAGCGCCAATCGCAGATCGAGTTGGCAGACCTGCAACCGACGCACGTGTTCGTACTGCTTCTTGCTGAAGAATTCCCGGTCGGCCAGCAGGATCACGTCCCGGAACCAGTCCCGGTGCCGACGGGCGACGACCTCGGTCGTACCTTCCTCGGTCAGCTTCTCGGCGCCGAACTCGCGCACCGGCCGCAGCAGGCGGTAGTGCGTGATGTCGTCGCCGCGCCGTTCCAGGATCGACTTGTCGACCAGCGAATCGACGACGGAAACCACGGGCGCGGCCGAACGCGTGTCGGCGCAGACGTATTCGGCGGCTTCCAGCTCGAACCAGTCCTGGAAGATCGACAGCCGCGCCCACACCTGCTTCTCGTCGTCGGTGCACAACCGGTAGCTCCAGTCGACCGTGTTGCGCAGCGTCTGGTGCCGGTCGGGCATCCCGTGTGTCCAGGCCGTCGGCAGCGTCAAACCGCACGACCAGCGGGCGATGACCTGCGCGGGCGACAGCGAGCGATGCCGGGCCGCCGCCAGTTCGATGGCCAAGGGGATCCCGTCGAGCAGTCGGCACAGGTGGGCGATGTCGGCGGCGTTCGACTCGGTGATCCGGAAATCGGCGCGCACCGCTCTGGCCCGGTCCACCAGCAGGGCCGCCGCCGGGTACGCGGCGATCCGGGCGGGATCGTCGAGCCCCGGTGGCGGCACGGGCAGCGGCGGCAGCCGGTAGACCTGCTCGCCCGCCACGCTGAGTGTCTGTCTGCTGGTGACGAGCAGGGTCACCCCGGGGCAGGTCGCGAGCACCTGGATGACGAGGTCGGCGCAGCCGTCGAGCAGATGTTCGCAGTTGTCGAGGACCAGCAGCGGTGCCCGGCGAACCAGATGGTCGAGTACCCGTTCGGTCGCCGACTCGCCGGTCTTGATCCGCAACCTGAGTGCGGCCGCCACCGCTGTGCCGACCTCGTCGTCGTGGCGCAGCCCGGACAGTTCCACGAAGTAGACACCGTCGTCGTAATCGGCGGCGAGCTGCCCGGCGACCTTGCGGGCCAGGCGGGTCTTGCCGAGTCCGCCCTGGCCGGTGATGGAGACCAGGCAGCCGTCGTCGAGCAGGGCACGCACCGCGGCTACCTCGGCATCGCGGCCGAGGTAGCTGGTCGCCGCCGGGTCGAGCGTGCTTCGAACCATCTGCCGTTCCGGGTCGTACCGGACGACACGTGCTGTCGATCCGGCTCACGAGTGTGATCGGTTTCGGCGATCGTACTCAGCCGTCGTCCCGGGAGCGGCACGAATTCACCGATGTCCGCACTCAGCTCAGCGCTTGCGCCTTCGCGTTGTGCAGAACCCTCGTCCACGCGGCGTCGGTGCACAGGCCGCAGTCGGCACCGAGGAACCGGGCCTTCGCGGCGGTGTCACCGAGCAGTTGGTAGTTCAGCCAGTCGGCCATCACCTCGGCGTATCGTCCCCAGACCAGGTGGCCGGCACCACCGAGTTCGGCGAAGATCGCGGGTACCTGGTCGGCCTTCTCGAACAGGGGCATGACGATGCCGTCGGCGTCGACGATACGGTCGGCCTCTCCGGCCAGGAACAGCGCGGGCCCGACCATCTTCGCCGGAGCCGCCAGCGGGCCGGGTTGCAGGGCGAGCACGGTGCGCACCATCGTGTCGGCGCCCGCGTTGATCGCGCCCGCGCCGCCCTGGGAATGACCCGCGGCCGCCACCTGGTCGGTGGCCACCTTGCCGGTGTACGCGTTGCCTGGTGTGTCGTTGCGCCGCAGCAGTTCCCGTCCGCCGGCCAGCATCTCCGCGCCCGAATTCGCCATCGTGGTGTTCGCGGCGACGACGATGAAACCCGCTGCGGCCCAGGGCTTCAGCAGTGTATCGGCGTAGACGCCGGGTCCGGCGCCGGTGCCGTTGCCCCAGAGCACCACCGGATGGCGGGTCGTGCCGAGATCGGCGGGACGGTACACCGTGTGGTCGGCCCACTTGTCGACCGTCACGGCACCCACCGGGTCGGCCACCTGCGACGAACCGGCCGACCCGGCCGACGGTGGGCTCGCCACAGCGGGCGCGGCCGCCAGCAGGCCGGTCACCGCGACCGCCGCCAGGGTTGTGCATCGGAAAAACATCGTTGTCCTTTCCTACGGTGCCGCGGTACTACGCGGCCGGATCGTGCAACCCCGACACCACGAGCGCGGAGCGCAGGTACCACAGATCGGCGCACCGGGTGGCGTCGTAGCCAGTGAGTTCGGCGATGCGCTTGATGCGGTAGTCGATCGAGTTGGTGTGCAGGTGCAGCATGGTTGCGGTGCGGCGCCGGTTCAGGTTGTTGGCGACGTGGCAGCGCAGCGTTTCGAGGAGTTCGGGGTGTCCGGTCAGCGGCTCGAGCACGGTCGCGAGGTGGTCGCGGGCCGGACCGGGTCGGGTGAGCTGGTATTCGAGCGCGTAGTCGCTGAACCGGTGCACGCCGCCCCTGCGGCCGAGCCGCCGGACGATCTCGAGCAGTTCGTGCGCGCACTCGGTCGCGTCGGCAACCTCGTCGAGGTCGGACAGCACGACCGCCACGGTGACCTGACGACCGGCGGCGCGGGTGAGCGCGGCCGCCACGACGTCGATGTCGGCGTCGATGTTGCCCGGCACCAAGGCGGTGCCCCCGCGCGTGGACAGGGCGACCAGGCACTCGCCGTCGCAGCGGCGGTCGAGTTCGGCGCGCATGCGGGTGATGGCGCGCCGGGCGCGCACCCGCTCGTCGACCCCGTCGACGGGCCCGTCCGTCGGTTCGCCCGCGATACTCAGCGCCAGCACCCAGTACTCGTCGGCCAGTTCGACGCCGCAGTCGCGGGCCACGGCACGCGAGTGGGTACCCGCGATGACCTGGTTGGCCAGTGCGTCTTTGGCGTGTTCGGAGCGGCCCGCCAGTTCCAGGGTGTACCGCACGTAGGCGCTCGCGACCGTCGTGGCGGTGTGCTCGAGCAGGTCGACCACGTAGACCTGCGCTCCGGTCAGATCGACGGCGATGCGCGCACAGCGGTGCACGGCGTGCAGGATCGCCTCCACCCCGATGCCGTCGCGTGCCCATTCGACGGTGGAGTGTTCGAGGCGAGCGAGCGGGACGGTCGTGGCCGACCCGGAGCTCGTGGCCGCGATCAGATCGAGGCACACCAGCCCGATGTTCCGGATCTGCTGTGGGCGCAACATATTCCGTCCTGCGCGGCCATCGGTGAAGGCCGTCCGTACCAGGCGGTCGATCGTCGATTCCGCCGCGGTGTGCGCCGGTGCCGATCTGCTCAGGACGGCGGTTCCGGAGGGTGTCCGATGTGGCATTCGTCGAGCGTGCCGGGTGGAGCACGCCGGGACATCGGTAGAACTGCGTATCTCTGCGCACCGAGGTGCGTATTCGGCTCCGCCCACGAATCGACGGGGTTCACCGGGAGACCTTCCGTTCGCCGGCGACCGCGGCTTCGGGGCCGTCGATGAGGGTGCCGGGAATGACCACGATGGCGCGCACCCCGCCGTACGGTGACTCGGCCAACCGCACCGACACCGCGTGGGTGCTCGCGAGCTGGGCCACCACGAACAAACCCATGCGCGAATCGCGCGACAGTGCCGCGAACCCGAAATCCGGTGGAGCGGCGAGCAGGGAGTTGTACCGCTCGAATTCGGCTTCGGTGAGGCCGATCCCCTGATCGGCGACCTCGACCGCCAGGCCCTTGCCGACGACACCCGCGCTCACCTCGACCATCGTCGCGGGCGGGGAGAAGGCGGTGGCGTTGTCGACGAGTTCGGCGATCAGGTGGATCAGGTCGGCCACCGCCGCTCCGTACAGCCGCGCGTCGGGCACGCCGCCGACCCGCACGCGCACATACTCTTTCGTCTCACCCACCGCGCTGCGCAGCACATCCACCAGCGGCACCGGTGTGCTCCACCGCCGCCCGGGCCTGCTGCCACCGAGGATCAGCAGATTCTCGGCATTGCGTCGTGCGCGGGTCGCCAGGTGATCGAGCTGAAAGTACACCTCGAGCAGGGCCGGGTCCTGTTGCTTGTTTTCGGCCTCGTCGAGGATCTCGAGCTGGCGGTGTACCACCACCTGACTGCGATGGGCGATATTGACGAATACCGAGCGCACCCCCTCCCTGGTGCGCGCCTCCTCGACCGCCGCCCCGACCGCTACGGTCGCCGCCTGTTCGAAAGCGGTTGCGACTTCACCGATCTCGTCGGTGCCGAAGTCGAGGATCGGGGCGAGTTCGGTGCGCTCACCGGCTTTCGCCCGCCGGATGGCCTTGGGCAGTTCGGTGTCGGCCACCTCGAGCGTGGCGTCGCGCAGCCGCCGCAATCTGCGGATGATGCGGTCGGCCAGTACCACCGCGATCAGCATGGCGACCACACTGCCCACCAGCACGACGGCCCCCGCCACCCACGCGGACCGTTCGGTGCGTCGGGCGGCCTCGATGGCACTGCCACGGGCTCGGTCGAGATGTTCGGAATAGGCGGCGAAGAGTTTCGTATTCACCTCGGCGGCGGCATCCTGCCACTGTTGCAGCGAGAGCGGCAGGTCCGGTGTCCGGGTCCGCTCGTGGGACGCGAGCCGTTCGGCGAGCGCCGCCTCCATCGTCGAAATCTGTTGCCACGCCCCGGAAGCCACGATCTCGGCGAGCAGCCGGTTGCGTGGCTCGCCGAATTCGGCGATCAGGTTGGTGATCTCGGCCTTGTAGAAGCCCACCTGGGTGGTGAAGTCCTCGAGTGGGAATGCCCGCCCGTCCGAACCCCAGAGCGCGACTCCGATCGCATTGCCCCGCGACATCGCCTCGGTCGCGGCGAGCAACCGCACGGCCTCGGCGATCCGCGTGGCGAACAGCGGGTCCGGCGCCACCTGCTGTGCGCGCCGGAAACCGGTGTGGAACAACGCGAACGGGCCGTTGAAGTACTGGTACACCTCGACCGGGCCGAGCGCGCGCCCATCGATACCGGCCCGTACCTTCGTGATGGTCTCCTGGAACTTCGCGTGCGCGGCCGGGATGTACGGTGACGGTTCGTGCCTGCGCGCATCCGCGCGCACCAGTGCCTCGAACCCGCGGTCGACCCGCGCCCGCGCCGAGACCAGCTCCGGCACGATCTCGCCGGTGGTGAGCTTGCGCAGCGAGAGCATCCGCTCGACCTGGGCGGCGGCGCCGAGTTCGGATGCGGCGGGCCGGATCTGCTCCAGGTCGTCGATCCACTGCCGGACCTGAGCGCTGTCGCGCACCAGGTCGCCTGCGGTGAACATGCCGAGACCGAGCAGGGTGAGACTGGGAATGAGCGCGATCGCGAGAATTCTGGTGCGAACGCCGAGCCGTGCCGGGAACATCGAGCGAACGTAGGCGCGCGCCCCGCACCCGGTACGGCCTATGTTCCGCTTTTTGTGCCGGAATCCCATCCGCACTGTGGTAGTTCACGAAACACCTCAGGCATTGGTGACCGTGTGCCGCCAGGCCTCGATCTCCCGGCCGATCTCGGTCACCGGCGGCTCGTCGTAGAGCCATTCGCGGGCCAGGTCGTGCCAGTTCCGGGTCGCCTCGAGCTGGCCGAGCGCGGTGAGGGTGAAAAGGTCGGCGCGGCGGGAGAAGACGTGCTCGGGCGGCAGCAGCAGGTGGCGGACCTCGCGCCGCTGCGCCGCACGCGGGTCGGTGGCGAGCACGACCGCGCTGGTGGCGATCTCCGGGGTGAGGGTGATCTCCTCGTCGAGCAGATGCCAGCCCGAGGCGGCCCACACGTATTCGAGCACCGACCGGGGCGTCACCGGTGAGTCGGGGGTGATGATGCCGCGCTCGAACCAGCGGCGGAACACCTCGTCGCTGTCGAAGCGGTGGGCCGCGCGGATCACCTGCCGTTCGAAATCCAGGTCGGCGCGCTCGATCGTGTTGTACAGCCCGAAATCGACGAAACCGACCCGGCCGTCGTCGGAGAGCAGCACATTGCCCGGATGCGGGTCGGCACAGTACTCGCCGTCGCGGAACATGCCGGTGATGTAGAAGCGGTACACCAGCTCACCGATGTGATCGCGGCGCGCGGCGGGCAGGCGGCGGATGTCGTCGAACGAGATGCCTTCGACGAATTCGGTGACCAGTACGTTGTCGGCGCAGAACTCCCCGACGGCATCGGGGACCAGGATGAACGGGTGGCCTCGGTAGCGTGCGGCGACCCGATGCTGGTTGGCCGCTTCGCGCCGGTAGTCCAGTTCGGCGACGATATTGCCGGAGATCTCGGCGAGCACCTCGGTATCGGCCGCCGAGGGCAGAAACGATTTCCACAGGCCACTGAAGAATTCGAGATTGCGCATGTCGGCGTGCACCGCCCGATCCACGCCGGGATACTTCACCTTCACCGCGACCACCCGCCCGTCGCGCAACCGGGCGCGATACACCTGGCCGATCGAGGCCGCCGCCACCGGTTCCGGGTCGAAGTCGCCGAACACCCGGCTCATGCGCCCGAGATCCTGTTCGATCACCGCGCGCATCTGCGCGAACGGCACTTCGGGTGCGCTGTCGCGCAGCTTCGCCAGTTTCGTGCGGAACATCTCGCGGTGCTCCTCCGGGATCATGTCCAGATCCAGCACCGAGGCCATCTGCCCCAATTTCATGGCCGCGCCCTTCATCCCACCGAGCACGGTGACGATCTGCTGTGCGGCTTGCAGTGTCGAGCGTTCGGCGAGTGTGCGGCGCGCCTGTTCGGTTCGCCCGATCATCGCCAGCCGGGTACCGAGTCCGCGGGCCGCCTGTCCCGCGGCCAACCGGCCGAGCCGTGCGCTGCGTGACAGCCGTCCGGTCGGTACCTGCTTGTCTGCCATGGGTGCCTCTTTCCCGCGATGCGCTCATGGGCATTCTCGGCCTGCGTTGCCGTATTCACAGGCCGACCGGCCCGGACTTGTGCCGCATCACCAATGCCGTCGTGGCAGAGCACGAAGACCGCGCCGGTGCGGTCGTTGTCAGTCCTCGGTATCGCGGCTCAGTTCCTGGAACCAGCCGAGATAGGCCGTCGTCGTCTCGCGCAGTGCGTCGATCGCCCAGTCGGCGGGCAGCAGTTCGGTGGGTAGCGCGGGGTCGGTGGTGAGCAGGTCGAGACCCGCGCACACCGCCGTGAACCGGGCAGCGGGGTCGGCGGTTTCGATGGCTTCGAGCAATCCACGTGCGCGGTGGTCGATTTCGGTGAGCGGCCACAGCCGAGCGCGCAGGCCGAGCGGGTCGTCCACGGCACGGGTGCGCAGGGCGATCGTGGTGTCATCGAGGTCGTCGGGCAGATCGCGTGCCAGGTTGGCCGGGCGCATCCACACACCTTCACGGAGTTCGGCCAGGCGCAGCGAGAGCAGTGTTGCGCGCAGGGCCGCGCGGTCGGCGGCGGGTCGCCCCGTCGCGATGATGACGACCTGTTCCCAATCCCCTTGCCAAGGCAGCGTGTGGGGCGCGAGGAGGTCTCGGCGGCGGGCACGCAGGTGCGGGGCGAGGGTGTAGACGCGACGCGCGCGCACGAGCTCACCGGCCGCGACCATCCGCGACACCGCGACGCGCACGGTCGCCTCGGGGTAACCCGCCGCGGTCGTGGCGGCGCAGATCTGCTGTGACGTCATCGTCGGCGAGTCGGCTGCGATGAGAATCCGGATCAGCGCCGACCGCGCCGACACCGGACGCACCATCACGCCGGAACCGGTGACCGTGGACTTCACGGGTCGAGTGTACATATTTCACTATTGCTACGGCTGTTCAATATCTGTAATGTCGCCGGGCATGACGACATCTACCTCACCGCTGGCCGGGCGCACGATGATCATGTCGGGCGGCAGCCGCGGCATCGGGCTGGCCATCGCGCTCGCCGCCGCGCGTCAGGGCGCCAATATCGCGCTGCTGGCCAAGACCGATGTTCCCGACCCACGGCTGCCCGGCACCATCCACACGGCCGCCGCCGAGATCGAGGCCGCGGGTGGTCAGGCGCTGGCGGTGGTCGGCGACGTCCGCGACGAGGCATCGGTCACCGAGGCCGTGCGCCGGACCGTCGAACGGTTCGGTGGCATCGACTACTGCGTCAACAACGCGTCGGCCATCGCGCTCGCCCCGACCGAGGAGCTGCCCGTCAAACGGTTCGATCTCATGCAACAGATCCAGCTGCGCGGTACCTATCTGCTCACCAGCACCTGCCTGCCGCACCTGCGCCGCAGCGACAACGCCCACATCCTGAGCCTGTCGCCCCCGCTGAACCTCGCGCCCGCGTGGCTGGGGGTCCACCCCGCCTACATGGTGGCGAAGTACGGGATGTCCCTGTTGACGCTCGGCTGGGCCGCCGAGTACGCCGAGCACGGTGTCGCCGCCAACTGCCTGTGGCCCGAGACGCTCATCGCGACCGCCGCGGTGCAGAACCTGCTCGGCGGCGACGAGGCGACCGCGAAGGCCCGCACCCCGCAGATCGTGGCCGACGCCGCGATCGCGATCCTCGAGAAGGACGCCCGGACGGTCACCGGCAACACCTTCCTCGACGTAGAAGTCCTGCGAGCCGAAGGCCGGACCGACTTCTCCGCCTACGGCGGCAGCGACGATCTCGAATACGACATCTTCGTCGACCCGCCCCAGGCCTGAGCTCGCTCGGACCCGGGCCGCGCCGACGGATCACGGGTCAGGGGGTGACGATGGCGAAGTCGGGGTCCGGGGCGTCGAGGTAGCCGACCAATTCGGTCAGCTTGCCCGCGTCGCCTTCGACAGTTACTCGGCCGGCTGCGATCATCGCCGCGAGATCGCCGCCGGCGAGGAGCGCCGAGCGCAGATCGGCGGCACTGAGCGTGAAGGTGGTCGTAGCGGGTGGGAGGTCCCCGTCGACGTCGAAGTGGACCAGCAGGCCGTTGCGCAAATGGGTGCGGTGCACCACGGCGGTGTCGCTGATCCGCCAGTCGATCACGATGTCGGCCGACCAGGCTCGCGGTCCGTCGATCCGCAGTGCGATCGCGTCGAAGACCTGCTCGACCGTCAGCTGACTCATGATGTCCGGTGCCGCCGCCACGGTCGGGGTGCCGATCGTGCCGTTGCGTAATTCGTAGGCGCCCATCAGGAAGAAGTTGCGCCAGGTCCCGTTCTCGCAACCGTAGCCGAGCTGTTCGAGGGTGTCGGCCTGCAGCGCCTTGGCTTCGGCATGGTCCGGGTCGGCGAAGATCACGTAGTTCAATACCTGCGCGACCCACCGGAAGTCACCGTCGGCGAAGGACTTTCGCGCCTTGGCGACGACTTCGTCGGCGCCGCCCATGAACTCCACGTGCCGGACGGCGGCGTCGGCGGTGCGGTGCTGCCACAGATTCGCCGGGTTGCCGTCGAACCAGCCCATGTAGCGCTGATAGATGGCTTTGACGTTGTGGCTGATCGAACCGTAGTACCCGTGGGCCGACCAGTTGTCCGCCAGCGCGGGCGGTATCGGGAAGTCCTCGGCGATCTCGGTTCCGGTGGCGCCCTTGTTGATCCAGCGCAGCGTCTGATCGTGCAGGTAGCCGTAGAGGTCGCGCTGGATCGACAGGTACTCGGTGAGCCGCTCGGTGCCCCAGGTGGGCCAGTGATGCGAGGCGAACACCACGTCGGTTCGCGCGGCGTAGCGGTTGATCGCCTCGGTGAGGTACTTCGACCACACGTGCGGGTCACGCACCAGGGCGCCGCGCAGAGTGAGCAGGTTGTGCAGGGTGTGGGTGGCGTTCTCGGCCATGCACAGCGCGCGCCGGGCGGGGAAGTAGAAGTTCATCTCCGAGGGCGCCTCGGTGCCGGGGGTCATCTGGAACTCGATCGCCACACCGTCGACGGTGACGGCCTGACCGGTGTGGTCGATCGACACGGTGGGAGTGATCAGACTCGGCTGACCGATCGAGGTGGTCGGTCCGAGTCCCGCGCCGACGGCGCCGAGGGGCCCGCGCGGCAGTGCGGCGCCGTACATGTAGGCCGCGCGCCGGGCCATGGCGGTGCCCGCGTAGACGTTCTCCTCGACAGCGTGCTCGGTGAAGCCGGCGGGTGCGATGATCACACAGCGTTGCGCGTCGACGTCTTCCTGGGTCGTCACCCCCTTCACCCCACCGAAGTGGTCGATATGGGAGTGCGAGTAGATGACCGCGACGACCGGACGATCACCACGATGTTCGCGATACAGGGCGAGCCCGGCGGCCGCGGTTTCCACCGAGATCAGGGGGTCGATCACGATCACCCCGGTGTCGCCCTCGATGACCGTCATGTTCGACAGGTCTAGCCCGCGGATCTGGTAGATGCCGTCGGTGACCTCGTACAGCCCTTGCTTCACGGTCAGTTTCGACTGCCGCCACAGGCTCGGGTTCACCGTGGCGGGGCACTCGTCGTCGAGGAAGGAGAACGACCCGCTGTCCCACACCACGTCGCCGTCGGCACTGCGCACCACGGGCGGGGTGAGCGCGGCGATGAACCCGCGGTCGGCGTCCGCGAAATCCTGGTCGTCGCCGAAGGGCATCGTGCGCAGCACCTCGGCATTGCCTGCCTCGATTGTCTCGGAAGCTTCCTGCGGACTGGTCATCGAATCCCTTTCCACTGTGCTCGGTTACCCGCGGCGACCGTGCCGGACGGCCCGCTTCCGCAGCATCACATCGGACGAGGTGACGGCGCCTCACCCGCTCCGGGTGAAATTCCTGTCGTCACCGGCTCGGCCATTTGCCGCCGATATTGCGCGACGGCGGTTCGTCCGCCTCCGGTTCGATGCCGAGCCGCTCGGCGAACAGCCGACGTTGAACGAGCCACCCACAGACCGACAACCCGACCCAGGCCAGGGTCGCGGAGATCTGCTGCCAACCCGGTTCGGGATCGCGCAAGAACTCGAGGCCGGTCATCCGGCCCAGGCCCGACAGGACCATGCTCGCGCCGCCGATCGAAGTCAGCCACAGCAGTGCGCGCGCCCGGAACTTGTCGGCCAGGAAGGCACCGGCCACACAGACCGCGGCGGCGACGATCATGCTCAGTGCCCAGTTCTTGTCGCCCGGTTGCAGCACCGTGGCGAGTTTGGTGCCGATCATCGCGCCGGTGAGGCCGCCGACGAAATAGGCCGCGAAGCGGAAGATCAGCGAGGTCACCACCCAGGCAGATACCGCGCCGATCAGGGCGATCAGCAGCAGCCACCAGAAGGAGGCGTTGCACAGGTCGGCGATGAGCCAGCCGAGGCCGAACCCGATGGCGAGGATGCCGAGGTGCACCGAGCGGACTCCATAGAAGCACAGCAGGGCACCGACCAGCGCGACGATGATGCCGTTCATGGGTGTTCCTTTCCGGAATCGGGTAGGTCGGCGGCGGCCTCGGTGACCGTCGGATACACCTGGATGGGGGTCGCGCCCACCACAGCGGAACCCAGTTCGGCCCCGAACTGCGCCACCGAGCGGGCGATGCGGAAGTCGATGCGCTTGCGGGCCAGTTCTTTTCGCAGGTCGAGCAGCATGTCGGCGGCGGACACGTCCAGCGACGGCGAGGTTTCCGCGTCCAGGACCACCAGCCGGGTGTTCTCGGTACACAGGGCTTCGATGCGTTCGCGGACGAAGTCGGCGTTGCCGAAGAACAGCCCGGCTTCGACGCGCACCACCAGCAGGTCGGGGCGCGTCGGCACGTCGGGGTGTCGTGCCTTGTCCACCCAGAGCGGACCGTCCTTGCCGAGCTCGGCGACGTGCGGTTGGGAGGTGCGGTAGACCAGCAGCAGCACCGCGGCCCCGATGCCGATGAGCAGTCCGGGCAGCGTGTCGAAGACCAGCACGCCGAGCAGGGCGGCCATCGCACCGACGAAATCGGCCCGGGCAGCGTGCCCGTAGATGCTGCCGAGCAGACTGTTCCACACTCCGTAGAGCCTGCGCAGCGCGGCGAAGTCGACGAGTTCGAGCACCGCGGCGATCACCACAGCCGCGAGGGTGGCCTCGGGCAGCTTTTCGAACAGGCCGGTGAGAAACAGCAGCGTGACGACGGTCAGTGCGGCCACTACCAGGCCGCTGAGCTGCGTTTTCGCTCCAGCGCCGCCGTTGACCGCGGTCTTGGACAGGCTGCCGTTGACCACCATCCCCGCGCTGAGCCCCGACCCGATATTGGCGGCGCCGAGTCCGAGCAGCTCCCGATCGGGATCGACCTTGTACCCGGCTTTGGCGGCATAGGTCTTGGCGGCGCCGAGTCCTTCGGCGAAGCCGATCAGTACCACGCCGACCGCGGGACCGAGCAGGTCGAGATAGTCGCCGAAGTCGAGTCCGCCGGGTAGGCCGAGGCGGGGGAGACCCGCGTCGATGTGCCCGACGATCGGCACACCCTTGTCGTCGAGACCGAGAACGTGCACGGCGGCGATGCCGAGCACCACAGCCAGCAGGGCACCTGGCACCATCGGCAACCAACGTCGGAACACCAGTACGAGGGCCAAGCTGACCACACCGACAACCATTGTGCGCCAATCGATCTCACCGATATCGCGCAGAATGCCCCAGGCCTGTTCGAAGAAGTTGCCCTCGTGCTTGTGCAGCCCGAGCAGCTTGGGCACCTGGCCGATGATGATGACGAGGGCCAACCCGACGATGAACCCCTTCAGAACCGGTTCGGAGATGAAGCTCGCGATGAATCCCAGCCGGATCAACCCGGCCAGCAGGCCGACGATGCCGGTGCAGATGGCCAGGGCCGCAGTCAGGGCGAGGTAGCGGCCGCCGTCGGCGCCGGCCAGCGGGCTGACGATCGCCGCCGACAGCGCCGCGGTCGCCGACATCGGACCGACCACCAGGTGCCGGGAACTGCCTGCCAGCGCGTAGAGCACCAGGGCGGGCACGGCCGCGTACAGGCCGACCACCGGCGGCACTCCGGCGATGGAGGCGTAGGCCAGCGCCTCGGGTATCAGCACCGCCCACACCGTGAGTCCGGCGATCACATCGGGACGCACCCAGTCGCCGCGGTAGCCACGCAGGGAGGTGAACACCGGTACCGACATCCGCCTCACCCCAATCCGCCCAGCCCCTTACCGAGGACCACCGCGCCCATGACCAGCAGCACGATGGCCATGACGGCGTGATTGTTGTCCTGCAACCACATCCGGAGCCGGTCGAGTGCCGGGCCGAGCCGTTCGGCCGCCACGAGATAGCCCAGCACTACGGTCAGGACCGTGGCCGACGCGAGCACCGTGAACACCACGATTGCGCCGAGCGTGCCGCCGGTGTCGAGGCCTGCCGCCCCGATCGCGACACCCGCCGAGACGCACAGCAGCAGGTTCTTCGGGTTGACCCCGGACAGCAGTGCCCCGAGCCCGGTCGCCTTCACCGGGGTGAGGGTGTCGATCGCGCGCATCCAGCCCGGCACCTCCGTCTGCGAGCGCGCCTGCCACTGTTTCATCGCCAACCCCACGAGCAGCACCCCGAGGACGATCTTGATCCACGCCGCCGCGGCACCGGGTTCGCTGTCGTCGGACCCGCCCAGGTTGCCGGCGAACAGCGTCACCACCCCGGTGACCACCAGGATGCCGAGCACCCACCCGGTGGCGAATCCGATCGCCGCGCCCTTTCCACGCGCCGACAAAATCATGAGAATCGTCGCCACGATCGGTATCGGCGACAGCGCGACACCGACGGCGAGCGGAAGCAGATCTCCGATGACCGGACCCATAGCGCGACCGTAAGCGCACAGGTAGGCGCCCCGCCTCACACGTGACGGGTGAGATCGCGCCCGCACACAGGTCACCCGAATCGGGTGATGTGTCCGATGGCCGTTCACACGCAGTATTCGCCTATGGCTCCCACACCAGCTCTTGGCCCGGTCGAATTCGTGGTGTTGACCTTTCCCGGTTCGAGCGTCGACAAATCTGTCGTCGAGGAAGTGCACCGGGTGGTCGACGCGGACATGGTCACCCTGCTCGACCTGATCGTGCTGACCATGGATCGGACCGGCGCCGTCACCGAACGCGAAATCGACGACGACGTCGACGAGGTCGGGATCACCGGTCTCACCGCTGCCGACATCGACCTCGTCAGCGACGCCGACCTGGACGTGGTCCGTGCCTCCATGGAACCCGGCACCACCGCGGTGGTGCTGGTGTTCGAGGAGACGTGGGCCGCGACCCTGGCCGCGGCGGTGCGCGCGGCCGACGGTGAGGTCGCCCTGCACGTCCAGGTCCCCCGTGACTCCGTCGATGCCGCTGTCGCCGCGGCCCGTTCCTAGAAAGGACGTCGAGATGCCACTTCGGATGGGACGGGTGGGCAGGCCGGGCCTGCTGGGCGCGGTCGCCAGGACAGCTGTGGTCGCAGGCACCGCGACCGCGACGTCCAATGCGGTCAACAATCGGGCGCGCAGGCGCAATGCCGAACAACAGGCGTACGCCGATCAGCAGATGGCCGCCCAGCAGCCGGCCTACGCACCCCCTCCGCCGCCCCCGCCCACTCGTCCCACGCGTCCATCCCGCCGTGCACACCCTCGTCCATCCCCATCCGGCGCA
>NZ_JACBIU010000018.1:0-93667 GCF_013839555.1 Nocardia sp. GTS18
GACCGCTGGTTCCGGCGACCCTGTTCGACGCGATGCGACGGCCTCGAAGGCCGAGAGGGGGACCAGCACGAGGATGGTGAGAGCCATGGGAGTCATGCCGCCGGGGAGGCCACCCGTCGGCCCGTAGGCGGCGATGCCGACCAGCAGGGCGCCGAGGGCGCTGATCCCGATCGACAGCGGGGTCGCGGCGGCGGCCCACGCGCTGCGGGCGGCGGCCGAGTCTTCGGCGGCGACCGCGCGCCCGGATGCCTCGTCTGCCACCGTGAGTGCCGCGTCCAACCGTCCGGCGACCCGCAGTTCGGCCGCGTGATCGAGCACGGTGAGCGCCTCGGCCGTGAACTCACCCCGATCCCGCCGCACCGCACGTTCGGCGTCGCGCCCGGCCACCGCCGACAACCATGGCGCCAGCACGCCCGAAACAGCAAGGGCAGCGGCCAGAATCACGGCTGCCGCCACAGAAATGGTGGCGATCAGCCCGACCGCCGCCACCGACAACACCACCGCGACGGCCACCGGCACGAACACCCGCACGACCACAGCACCGAGATCATCGATATCGGCCCCGACCCGAACCAGAAGATCCCCTCGCCGCAACTCCCCCAACCGCCGTCTCCCCGGCGACCCGGGCTGCTCACTGTCGAGCACGATGCCCGTCGACCTGTCCTCGACCGTCCCGCCACTCTCGACTGCCCGGTCACGCCACCACCAGATGTCCGACTGCGCGAGGGTGCGGTACACCGTGGTGCGCGCCGTTGTCATGGCTCGCAGGGCGACGTCGTGGGTGGCCAGTCGCTCCAGGTACCGGGCCAGCCCCCGGGAGATTCCCAGCGCCCGCACCGCCGTCACCGCCACACTCAGATGCAGCACCGGCGGCATTTCCCAGGCGCGCGCGATCAACCACGCCGCCAGCGCCGCCAGCGCGAGTCCACTCCCGAGCGCCAGCACCCCCCACGCCACAGCCACCGCGACCCGCCACCGCGACAACCCGAGCAGCCGCCACATGTCCCGCAGATCGGCGATCACAAAGCCCTCCCGTCCGAATCGTCCCGCCCGCCCCGCTGACCCTCGGTTTCGCCCACGACCTCGACGACCACGTCGGCCGCCGACAGGACGGTCGGGCGGTGGGCGACGACCACGACGGTCGCGCCTTCGGCGGCAAGGGTGCGCAGGGTGGTGAGGACTCGGTGTTCGCTGACCGCGTCGAGGTGGGCGGTCGGTTCGTCGAGCAGCAGGATCGGGCGGTGGGCGGCGAGGGTGCGGGTGAGGGCAAGGCGCTGGCGTTGGCCGAGGGACAGGCCGGTGCCGCCCTGACCGAGGACGGTGTCCCAGCGCTGTGGGAGCTCGTCGAGCACGGTGTCGAATCCTGTTGCGGCGCTGATCTGTTCCAGCCGGTCCAGGTCGGCGGCGGTGCCGGGCACACCGAGGAGTTCGACATTCTCGCGCAGCGTTCCCGGAACCAGCACCGGCCGCTGCGGCAACCAGGCGATGCGCGCCCACCAGCTGTCGGTATCGAGGTCGCCGACATCCCTGCCATCGACGAGAACAGTCCCACTGTCAGGCTCGATCAGTCCCAGAATCGCCTGCAGCGTAGTGGATTTCCCGCACCCGTTCGCCCCGGTGAGCACCGTTACCGAGCCCGGCATCAACTCGGCGGTCAACCGATGCGGCGCCGTCCCACCGCGAGCGGTGACGGTCAACTCGCACAGCTGGATCCGCGAACCCGACCGTTCGCCCGGCTCCACCACAGACCCTGGATCGCGCCGATCCGCCCGCACAGCGCAACCCACCGACGATGCCGATTCCGGCGGCGCAGCGTTCGTATCTGCGTGCACGGCAACCACATCCGCGGCATCCACGTCGGATGGCTGAAGTGATCGTGCAGCAGCGTGTTTCGCGCCGTGAGCAGATCCAGTGGTCGAATCGAGCACGGCGAAGGCTCGTTCTCCAGCCGCCATCCCGTCCTGTGCGGCGTGGAACTTCTCCCCCACCTGCCGCAGCGGCCAGTACACCTCCGGTGCGAGGATCAACGCGACAAGCCCGGCGTACAGGGTCATCTCCGCGAACACCAGCCGCAAACCGATGGCCACCGCGATCAGCGCCACGCTCAGCGTCGCCAATCCCTCGAGCACCATCGAGGACAGAAACGCCATCCGCAACGACTGCATCGTCCGCTGCCGTAGCGAATCGCCGAGCGCCTGTACTTGTTTCGCCATACCGGCCACGCCCGGACCTTCGCGCCCGAGTGCCCGCAGCGTCGGCATGCCGACGAACAGGTCGAGAATCTGATCCGACAACCTGGTGCTCGCGGCGAGCGTCGCCTTGGCCCGACCCTGGGTGAGCAGCCCGATGAGCACCATGAACATCGGGATGAGCGGCACCGTGATCACGGCGATCACGGCCGAAGTCGGATCGTGAAAAGCGATGACCACCAGCACGATCGGTGGAACGAGACAGGCCAGCAGCAGCGCGGGCAGGTAGCCGGTGAACCACCCGCGCAGCCCGCTGAGCCCGTTGCCGACCACCACCGCGATCTCGGTACGCCGCGAATCCAGTTCGCGCGGAGACAGTTCCGCCCCGGCCCGCAGCACCGCGTTCTCCAGCTCGGCCACCACCGCACTGCCCGCCCGGTGCGCCAGCCGCGCCTGCCACCAGCTCGCCACCCCACGCACCACCACGACGACGCCGAGCACGACCAGTTCGGTTGTCCACGAGTCGAAGTCGCGCCGCGACGGGTCGGTGACAACACCGGCGAGCACCCGCGCCAACAGCACCGCCGTCACCACGATGGTCGCCGTGATGACCAGCGCGATCAGCACCGCGATCACCAGGTGCGGCCGAGCCGACCGCGCGTACCGCAGCAACCGCGGATCGATCGGCCCGCGCCGCCGTACTTCGGGCGCCCCCGCCGACCCACCGAGCGCGCCCATCACCTCACTCCTTACCGACGAACGGCAGCCCTGTCGGCGCCGGGATCTGGTCGACGGTGAGCCGCTTGCGGAACACCCAGTACGTCCACCCCTGGTAGATCAGCACCACCGGCGTGGCGAGCAGGGCCGCCCAGCTCATCACCTTCAGCGTGTACGGCGAGGACGACGCGTTGTCGATGGTGAGGTCGAACGCCGGGCTGATGGTGGAGGGCAGCACGTTCGGGTACATCGAGCCGACGATGAGCACCGTCGCGGAGATCACCGTCAGCGTGGTGCCGACGAAGGCCCAGCCGTCGCGACCGACCATGTTCGCCGCTCCGGCGACGACCAGTCCGAGCAACGCCACGCCGACCGCCGCCCAGGTCCAGCCTGCGCCGTAGGCGAGCTGAGTCCACAACCCGAACGCACCGACGACCAGCACGGTCGGCACGAGCAGCAATCGGACGACACGCTGGGCGTCCTCGCGCACCTCGCCGCCGGTCTTGAGTACCAGGAACACCGCACCGTGCAGCAGGAACAGGATGCCCGTCGCCAGTCCGCCGAGCAGGGCGTAGGGGCTGAACAGATCCCAGACCGAACCGACGATCTGGCGGTCTTCGTTCAAGGGCACGCCACGCACCAGGTTCGCGAACACCCACCCCCAGGCCAGGGCCGGAATCCAGGAGCCGATCCCGATACCGCGGTCACACCACGCCCGCCACTTCGGGTCGTTGATCTTGGCGCGGTATTCGATCGCGCAGATCCGCAGGATCAAGGCGACGAGCAACAGCAGCAAGGCCAGGTAGAACCCGGAGAACAGGCTCGCGTACCACTCGGGGAACGCGGCGAACATCGCCCCGGCCGCGGTGATCAACCAGACCTCGTTGCCGTCCCACACCGGGCCGATGGTGTTGAGCACCACGCGGCGTCGCGTGTCGGAGCCCTTGCCGAGAACGGGCATGAGCATCCCGACGCCGAAGTCGAAACCCTCGAGCACGAAGTAGCCGGTGAACAGGACGCCGATCAGGATGAACCAGAACAATGGCAAACTCATCGCCGTCTCCTAGTACGCGAAGGACAGTTGTTCATCGGCAGGCGGACCGTCGTGGTGCACTGGCTCGTCGGGTCCGGCGATCGTGTAGCGGCGGATCAGGTAGAACCACACCGCCGCGAGCACACCGTAAAGCAGTGTGAACACGATCAGCGAGAACAACACCGTCATCGGCGCGTGCTCGGACACCGCCTGCTGCACGGTCATCCGGATATTCGGGTCGCCGGTGGGGTTGGGCACCACCGCCCACGGCTGCCGCCCCATTTCGGTGAACACCCAGCCCGCGCTGTTGGCGAGGAACGGTGTGGGGATGACGAGCAGGCTCAACCACGCGAACCAGGGCCGATCGGGCACGCGCCCACCACGGGTCATCCAGAATGCCGCGAACAGCAGCAGCACAGACCCGGCGGCCAGTCCGATCATGGCACGGAACGACCAGTATGTGACGAACAGATTCGGCCGGTAATCACCCGGTCCGTATTTCACGTTGTAGGTCTTCTGCAGGTCGACGACACCGTCGAGCGTCACATCGTCGAATTTGCCTTCGGCGAGATAGGGCAGCACATAGGGCACCTTCAGCACATGCACGACGCTGTCGCAATTGTTGTGGGTGCCGACGGTGAGAATGGAGAAATCGGGGTCGGTTTCGGTATGGCACAACGATTCCGCCGACGCCATCTTCATCGGTTGCTGTTCGAACATCAGCTTGCCCTGGATGTCGCCGGTGAACAGCACGCCGACCCCGGCGACCGCGATGACGACCAGCGACGCGCGGGCGGCGGGCCGCCACATCGTGCGTGCCTGCTCGAGTTTGTCCGCGTCACCGCTGCGCGCGTTGCGCACCATCCACCAGCCGGCGATGCCGGCGACGAAAGTGCCTGCGGTGAGGAATGATCCGGCGACGACATGGGGGAACGCGGCCAGGGTTGTGTTGTTGGTGAGCAGCGCCCAGATGCTTTCCAGTTCGGCGCGCCCGGTCTCGGGGTTGTAGCGGGCGCCGACCGGGTGCTGCATGAACGAGTTGGCGGCGACGATGAAATAGGCCGAGGCGTTCACACCGATCGCGACCATCCAGATGGTCGCCAGGTGAACGAGTTTCGGCAGGCGCGTCCAGCCGAACACCCACAGGCCGATGAAGGTCGATTCCATGAAGAACGCGACAAGCGCTTCCAGCGCGAGCGGTGCGCCGAAGACGTCGCCGATGAAGCGGGAATATTCGCTCCAGTTCATCCCGAACTGGAATTCCTGCACGATGCCGGTGGCGACGCCGAGGGCGAAGTTGATCAGGAACAGTTTCCCGAAGAATTTGGTGAGCCGGTACCACTTCTCGTCACCGGTGACGACCCACGCCGTCTGCATCATGGCGATCAGTGGCGCCAGACCGATGGTGAGCGGTACGAAGACGAAGTGATAAACCGTGGTGATGCCGAACTGCCACCGGGAGATGTCCAAGGTGTCCATCCGGCCTCCATCCACTACTACGACGTCCTGTAGTAGAGAGTACGCGCACGGGTACCCCGATCAAGGGTGACAACCGCCACGACCCGGCGCAGGGGCGCGCCCACCCGCGCCCCACAGGCGCTCACCAGTCGCCGATGGTCCCCGGCCGGTCGATCCCCGCGTCGACCATGTCGATGATCTCCTGAGCATTGTCGGGCGCGGACAGCCGCACCCCGTCGAGCTGATTCACCCTGGCCGCGAGCGTGATGCTCGACAGCAGCCAGATGCTGTCGCAATCGAACAGATCAGCGGTGAAGATCGACTGGTACTTGCATTCCCACCCCTTCTTCTCCGCCACCGTGAACAGGGCCCGCTGGGTGACACCCGGCAGCACACCGATCTTGGCGGGCGGGGTGATGAGCTGCTTGTCGCGCGCGATCACCACGGTCGAGCGCGGGCCTTCCAGCACCCGGTGTTCGGTGCTGTGGAAGATCACGTCGTCGGCGCCCATCCGCCGGGCGAACCGCAGCGCGGCCATGTTCGTCGCATACGACAGCGTCTTCGCGCCGAGCAGCTGCCACGGCGCCGCCTGCGCCAGGTCGACGGAGATGCCACGGGCCAGCGACATCACCTTCACACCTTCGGCACGCGCCTGCGCGACCCGCGCGGGCACCGGGGAGACGAGCACATACGCGGTCGGTGCCGGCTCGTCGGGCACAAGACCCGAGCCGGGCGCGTCGAATTCGGAATCGCGGCCGCGGGTGTAGATCAGGCGGAGCATGCCCTCTTCCTCGGCACCCCACTCCTTGACCGCCAGCTCGACCGCGCTGCGCCATTTCGCCAGCCCCGGCTCAGGCAGTTCCAGCGCCTGGGCCGAGCGGCGCAGCCGGGCCAGGTGGAATTCCAGCGCGGTGGCCGTGCCGCCGCGCACCAATATCGTTTCGAACACACCGTCGCCACGCAGTGCTCCGATGTCGTCGGCATAAAGCGACGGCGTGTTCGCGTCAGCGACCACACCGTCGAGTGTCACAAGAACCCGTTCTCCCATGTGACGAGCGTAGGCGTTATAGCTCTGTTATGCCTACGGCTGCCGTGGATCCGACGCGGCGCGACCGCCCACCCTCGGCGCGTGCGGGCGGACACGCCTACAGTGGTGGTGTGTCCGTGGACGTCGCCCCCAGTCCTGTTCTCCAAACCCCTGGCGCCGTCGCGGGTGCGCCGGGCTCCCCTGATGCCGCGGTCGCCTGGCACTACGGCGACCCGTTCGGCGAGCAGAAGGCCGCCGCGCAGCGCGTCGCCGTCGTCGACCGGTCGCATCGCAGTGTGTCCCGCATCACCGGCGCCGAGCGGCTGAGCTGGTTGCACACCATCACCAGCCAGCACATCGCGAACCTGCCCGACGGCCACAGCGCCGAATCACTCGACCTCGACCTCAACGGCCGCGTGCTGCACCACTTCGTGCTCACCGACCTCGACGGCACCCTCTGGCTCGACACCGAGGGCGGGCACGGCACCGAGCTGCTCGGCTTCCTGCAGAAGATGGTGTTCTGGGCCGACGCCAAACCCGAGGCGTCCGATTTCGCCGTCCTGAGCCTGCTCGGCCCGGAGACCGACACGCTGCTCCCCGCCCTCGGCCTCGGCGAACTGCCCGGGCTGTACGCGGCCGTCGCGCTGCCCGGCGGTGGGTTCCTGCGCCGGATGCCCGGCGATTCCTTCGACCTGCTCGTCCCCCGCACCGACCTCGCCACGTGGTGGACGAAGCTCACCTCGGCCGGTGCCCGTCCCGCGGGCATGTGGGCCTACGAGGCACTGCGTGTGGCCGCCCTCCGTCCGCGCGTGGGCATCGATACCGACGAGCGCACCATCCCGCACGAGGCCCGCTGGATCGGCAGTGTCGAGGAGCAGGGCGCGGTGCACCTGAACAAGGGCTGCTATCGCGGCCAGGAAACCGTTGCGCGCGTGCACAACCTGGGCAAACCGCCGCGCAACCTGGTGCTGCTGCACCTCGACGGTTCCGCCGACGAACGGCCGGCCACCGGCGACGACGTCACCGCGGGTGGGCGCACCGTCGGTCGCCTCGGTACCGTCGTCGACCATTACGAGCTCGGCCCGATCGCGCTGGCCCTGGTGAAACGCTCCGTCCCGGCGGGCACCGAACTGGTGGTCGGTTCCATGGCCGCCGCCATCGATCCCGACTCGGTCCCCTCGGAGGAGGGCGTGCAAGCCGGGCGCGCCGCCGTCGACCGCCTGCGTGGTCGATGAGCCGCCCGCAGTTGCGCGCCGGTGACACCGGCCGTGTCGAGGCCGTGTGCGTGGTGCACGCCGAACTCGAGATGCGCACCCGCGTGGGCCGCAGCGCCATCGACAAGCGGCCCGTCGCCGGTCGGGTCGGGGTGCGTGCGCTCGGACTCGACGGCGATCACGTGTGCGACACCGTCAACCACGGCGGCGTGCACCAAGCCGTCTACGCCTACGCCGAGGAAGACGCCCTCCGCTGGTCCGAGGAACTCGGCCGCGATCTGCCCGCGGGCTGGTTCGGCGAAAACCTGCGGGTGACCGGCCTCCCACTCAGCGACGCGGTGTTCGGTGCCCGCTTCGCGATCGGCGACACCCTGCTCGAGGTGAGCGGTCCCCGCGTTCCGTGCGCGACCTTCCAGCAGTGGTCCGGCGAGAAGCAGTGGGTGAAACGCTTCGCCCTGCGCGCCGACACCGGCACCTACTTCCGGGTGCTCACCGAGGGGACGATCGGCGCGGGCGACGAGGTGCGGGTGGTGCACGTCCCGGCCCACGGCATCACCGTGCGCGACCTGTTCACCGGCGCCGATCCCGCACTGCTCACCCGGCTGCTCACGGAGGAGCCGACCATCTCCGACGACATCCGCATGCAGATCGACCGGCACAACAGGAAACGAAGTGTGGAGGTCCGGGCGTGAGCGTGGAACTTGTCGAGGTGGTGCGGTCCGGCTTCCGCGAGTGCGTGCACCGGGGTTCGGTCGTCGTGCTCGACGCCGACGGCACCCCGACCGTCGAGCTGGGTGAGGTGCACGGCCCGATCTTCCCCCGCTCGACGAACAAGCCCATGCAGGCACTCACCCTGCTGCGCAACGGCTTCGACCCCGTCGATGACGACGAACTCGCCATCACCACCGCCTCACATTTCGGCGAGCCCGACCACATCGCCCTGGTCACCCGGCTGCTCGACCGCTTCGGCCACACCCCGGCAGACCTCGCCTGCCCACCCGACCTGCCGTTCGAGGAGAACGCCCGCGCCGCCGCCATCACCGGCGCGGGCCGCAGCCCGCTGTACATGAACTGCTCCGGCAAACACGCCGCGATGCTGGCGACCTGCGCGATCAACGACTGGCCGCGCACCGGATACCTCGACCTCGAACACCCACTGCAGCAGGCAGTTCTCGCCACCATCGCCGACGTCACCGGCGAACCCGAGACCGACCTGGGGATCGACGGCTGCGGCCTGCCGATCGTCCCCGTCTCGCTGATCAACCTGGCGCGCGCCTTCGCGGTGTTCACCACCGCCGAGCCCGGTACCGCCGAACGCCGGATCGCCGATGCCGTGCGGAGCAATCCGCGAGTGATTTCCGGCACGAACGGGCCCGATCTCCAGGCGATGTCGGCCACGCCCGGACTCTTCTGCAAAATCGGCGCCGACGGCGTGCACGCGGGTGCGCTCCCGGACGGACGTGGGTTCGCCTACAAGATCGACGACGGTCACGACCGTGCCCGAATGCCCCTGACGCTGGCAATTCTGCGCAAACTCGGCATCGATTGGACCGACGAACACACCGACCTCGCGGCCACCGCGGTCCTCGGCGGCGACGCCCGCGTCGGGGTGATCCGGGCGATCCCCGGAGTGCTCTGACACCCGTTCGACAGCTCTTCACCCACTCCTGGGAGCGCGACCGCCGGACACACGCTAAAGTGTCTGTCAGGAAGAGTATTAATTCGAACGGGGCCGCCAACAAACCCCAGGCCGCCCCGCAGTGACGCGAGGGGGTCAGCCATGGGCCGTGGCCGGGCTAAGGCAAAGCAGACCAAAGTCGCACGTGAGCTCAAGTACAGCTCCACGCCGACCGACTTCGCGAGCCTTCAGCGCGAGCTGGCGGATAGCACTCCACTCCACTCCCGAGGGAGTGGCGGCTTGCTATCCGACGAGCACGACGCGGATGATTCGCCGTCCCGTTGGAACAACGAGGACGACGACTACGACAGCTGGCGTCGCTGACCGAACGCCGGTGAAGGGGGAGGCTCGTGGTGGCCTCCCCCTTCAGCCGTTGTTCCGCGCAACGTCGCAGGCTCGCAGCAGCAGTACGGCGAACATCCGAATACACGACGAGCGTCCTGTGCACACACAGGACGCTCGTCGTGTTCGCCGGACTCGAGACCCCGACCTCCTCGAGGCGGCGGACCCTACCTTTGTCGGATAGCCGTGCGGGGCCGTCGGCAAACCCCTGAACACGACAAAGCCGGGCCGCGCGTTCGCGACCCGGCTGAGTTGTCGGACGATCAGAACCTGGGGTGGTCGCCCAGCAGCACCGCGCGCGGCGCGTCGGCGTCGGCGGCCTTCTTGACCTGACCCAGTGTCCAGCAGTCGATGTGGCGGGCGGTGAGCACCGCCAGCGCACGGTCGGCGTCCTCGGGGGCGACGATGGCCACCATGCCGACGCCCATGTTGAACGTCTTCTCCATCTCGAGCCGCTCGACCCGGCCGCGCTGAGCGATCATCTTGAACACCGGCGCCGGGTTCCAGGTGCCGCGATCCAGTTCGGCGACCAGCCCGGCGGGCAGCACGCGCGCCAGATTGGCGGCCAGACCGCCACCGGTGACGTGCGAGAAGGTACGCACATCGGTTTCGGCGATCAGCGCCAGGCAGTCCTTGGCGTAGATGCGGGTCGGCTCGAGCAGTTCCTCACCGAGGGTGCGGCCGAATTCCTCGACGTGCCCGGTGAGCGACATGCGGTCGATGTCGAGCAGCACCTTGCGGGCCAGGCTGTAGCCGTTGGAGTGCAGACCCGAGGAACCCATCGCGATGACGACGTCGCCGGGGCGCACCCGGTCGGGGCCGAGCACGGAGTCGGCTTCGACCACGCCGACTCCGGTGGCCGACAGGTCGTAGTCGTCGGGGTCCATCAGTCCGGGGTGTTCGGCGGTTTCGCCGCCGAGCAGCGCGCAGCCCGCCTTGATGCAGCCTTCGGCGATGCCGGAGACCAGTTCGGCGACCTTCTCCGGGACGACCTTGCCGATGGCGATGTAGTCCTGCAGGAACAGCGGTTCGGCACCGCACACCACCAGGTCGTCGACGACCATGGCGACCAGGTCGAGGCCGACGGTGTCGTGCTTGTCGAGCGCCTGGGCGACGGCGATCTTGGTGCCCACGCCGTCGGTCGAGGCGGCGAGCAACGGCTCCCGGTACCCGCCCTTGAGCGCGAACAGTCCGGCAAATCCGCCGATCCCACCCTGCACCTCGGGTCGGCTGGCCTTCTTCGCCAATGGTCCGAACAATTCGACGGCGCGGTCACCGGCTTCGATGCTCACGCCCGCGGCGGCGTAGGAAGCGCCTGCACCGCTGGGTGTCTGTTCAGTCATTGTGGGGAAAGCTCCAAACCGAATCGGCGGATAGATGCCTGTTAACTCTAAGTGATCCGCCAGTCCCCCCGCCGTCCGGCTCCTCGCACTTACAACGCGGGCCCGCGGGTGGTGGACTCGCCCCACCCGCGGGCCGCTCGGTGCGGTTACCGACGGCCGGCCTCAGCCGGTGGCCAGTTCGGTACGACGGCGCCGCTGTTCCACCGGGTCGGGGACGGGAACGGCCGCGACGAGCCGGCGGGTGTAGTCGTGCTGGGGATTGCGCAGGATCTGTTCGTTGTCGCCTTCTTCGACGCAGGTTCCGTCGCGCAGCACCATGATCCGGTCGGCCAGCTGGTCGACGACGGCGAGGTCGTGGCTGATGAACAGGCATGCCCAGCCGCAGCCGCGCTGCAGTTCGGCGAACAGCTCGAGGACCGCGGCCTGCACCGAGACGTCAAGGGCGCTGGTCGGTTCGTCGGCGACGAGCAGGTCGGGGTCGAGGACGAGGGCACGGGCCAGACTGGCGCGTTGCCGTTGCCCACCGGACAGTTCGTGCGGGTACCGGTTCTCGGTGCCCGCGGGCAGGTGGACGTCGTCGAGCATGTGCCGCACCCGCTCCCGGATGCTCGCCTTGTCACCGACCCCGTGCACCAGCAGCGGTTCGGCGACGCATTCGCCGACGGTCATCCGGGGATTGAGCGAGCCCGCCGGGTCCTGGAACACGAACCCGAAGCGTCGCCGGATCGGCCGCAGCTTGCGCGGGGACAGGCCCGCGATGTCCTGGCCGCGGATCAACACGTGTCCTTCGGTGGGCCGTTGCAGGGCGGCGACGCACCGCCCGATGGTCGACTTGCCCGAGCCCGATTCACCGACCAGGCCGAGGGTCTCCCCCGGCCGGATCTGCAGGCTCACGTTGTCGACGGCCCGGAACGGCGGCCTGCCGAACGGCCCCGGGAACGTGACGACCAGGTCGCGCACGTCGAGCACCGGCTCGACGGTCCGGTCCGGCTCCGGCCGCGCCGTCGCCGACCCCAGGTGCGGAACCGCGTCGAGCAGCGCCCGCGTGTACTCGGCCTTGGGGCTGGCGAACAGTTCGTGCACCGGCGCCTGTTCGACCACCTCGCCCGCGCGCATCACCACCACCCGGTCGGCCAGATCGGCGACGACACCCATGTTGTGGGTGATGAGCACGATCGCACTGCCGAGCCGGTCGCGCAGATCACGCAGCAGTTCGAGGATCTCGGCCTGCACCGTCACGTCGAGCGCGGTGGTCGGTTCGTCGGCGATGATCACCTTGGGTTCGCACGAGATGGCGATGGCGATCATCACGCGCTGCTTCTGCCCGCCCGACAGCTGGTGCGGGTAGTAGTCGACCCGGTGCTCCGGATCGGGCAGCCCGACCAGGCGCAGCAACTCGACGGCCTTGGCCTTGGCGTCCTTCCTGCTCATCCCGCTATGCGCGCGCAGCGCTTCACAGATCTGGAACCCGACGGTGAACAGTGGGTCCAGCGCCCGGGCAGGCTCTTGGAACACCATCGACACCGCACCGCCGCGCAGGGCGGTGAGCTGCTTCTCGGTCATCGACGTGACCGGTCGATCGCCGATGGTCACCAGACCGCGCACCGACGCGGACTGCGGCAGCAGCCCGATCGCGGTGCGTGAGCTCACCGACTTGCCCGACCCGGACTCGCCGACGATGGCGAGCACCTCACCGGGAAACACCTCGTAGGACACATCGCGTACCGCGTTCACCGGGCCCGCATCGGTCGTGAAGGTGACCGACAGGCCCGAAACGGCCAGTGCGGCAGTCTTCTCACTCATCGACGCACTCCTTCGAAGTGACCGCACGCCTGGTACGCAGCAACGGATTCAGCGATTCGTCGAGACTCTCCCCGACCAGGGTCATGCCGAGTACCACGAGCACGATGGCGGTGCCGGGGAAGATGGAGGTCCACCAGATCCCGTTGGACACATCGTTGAGCGCCTTGTTCAGGTCGTAACCCCATTCGGCGGCCTGGGTGGGTTCGATGCCGAACCCGAGGAAGCCGAGCGCGGCGAGGGTGAGGATGGCATCGGCCGCGTTGATGGTGACGATCACCGGCAGCGACCCGGTGACATTGGACATGATGTGGCGGAACATGATTCGCGCCGTCGACGCACCGGTCACCCGCGCGGCGTCCACGTACGGCTCCGTCTTCACCGCCACCGTCGCGTTGCGCACCACCCGGAAGTACTGCGGCACATACACAACGGTGATGGCGATCGCCGCCGACAACATGCCGCCCAAGCTGCTCGACGTGCCGCCCGCGATGACGATCGAGACGACGATGGCGAGCAGCAGCGACGGAAACGCGTAGATCGCGTCCATCACCATCACCAGCACCCGGTCGACCCACCGGCCCACGTAGCCCGACAGCAACCCGAGCGGCACCCCGATCAGCAGCGACAGCGTCACCGCGATCGCGATGACGAGCAGCGCGGTGCGGGCGCCGAACAGCACCCGCGACAGCACGTCCTCGCTGCGCACCGAGGTACCGAACCAGTGCTCGGCCGACGGACCCTGCTGCGATGCGAAAGCCACACCATCGGAGGTGTTCTGCGCCAGATCGTAGGGCGCGAGCAGCGGCGCGAAGGCCGCGACCAGCACGAATCCGGCCACCAGAATCAACCCGGTGATGAGCGTGACCCGCTGCATCCCCACGGTTTTCGACAACAATTCGGTGCCGGGCAGCCTGCGTTTCGTGACTGCCATCAGAACCTCACCCTCGGATCGATCAGTGCGACAACGGCATCCACCAGGAAGCTCATCACCGCGACGAGCAGCGCGATGAACGCCACGATGCCCTGCACCGCAATGAAGTCACGGGCCCGCAGGTATTCGGCGAGCTGATAGCCGAGGCCCTTCCATTCGAACGTGGTCTCGGTGAGCACCGCGCCGCCGAGCATCATCGCGATGCACATGCCCATCACCGTGATGATCGGAATGAGCGCGTTGCGCACCGCGTGCCGCCCGGTGACCACCCGCGAGGACAACCCGCGCGCCCGCGCCGCCTCGACGTAGTCGCTGCGCAGGGTCTGGATCAGGTTCACCCGGACCAGCCGCAGGAAGATGCCGCCGGTGAGCAGGCCGAGCGCAACCGCGGGCAGCACCGCGTGTTCGAGCACGTCGAGCACATAGGACGGTTCGCCGTAGAGAATCGAATCGATGAACAGGATGTTCGTCTTCGGCGACACGTGCTGCAGCGCCAGCTCCACATCCGTACTGGCCCGGCCACCGACCGGGAACCAGCCCAGCCACACCGAGAAGACCAGCTTCAGCAGCATGCCGACGAAGAACACCGGCGCCGCGTAGGCGAGCACCGCCGAGAACCGCAGCACCGCGTCGGCAGGCGTATCCCGGTGTGTCGCAGCGTATCTGCCCAGCGGGATACCCACCGCGAAGGCGACGAGCAGTCCCCAGAACACCAGCTCGAAGGTGGCCGCACCGTAGGTGACGACCACATCGGCGATGGCCTCGTTGTCCTGGGTCCGCCCGAAGTCACCGCGCAGGAACCCGGTGATGTACTCCCAGTACTGGGTCAGGATCGGCCGGTTCAGCCCGGCCGCGTCCTTGCGCTCCTCGATCTGGTCCTGGGTCAACCGGCCACCCATGGCCGCGCTGATGGGGTCACCGATCACCCGCATCAGGAAAAACACCACTGTCACCAGCAACCACGCGGTCGGCACGATCAGCAGGAGCCGGATCAGCAGGTACCGCAGCAAAGCCACCTGGCGGGAACCCCCGCCGCGCATCCACCCGAAACGTTGCGCCCGGACCGGTGATCCGGGCGCGACGGGAACGTCACTCACTTGCTCAGTACCGTGAACCGGAACTTGAAGGAGCCGTCGAGGGTTTCATCCACACCGGTCACACCGGGCTTGGACACCGCGACCTGCTTGCCCGAGAGCAGCGGCAGCGTCGGCAGGTGGTTCTGCGCCAGATCGGCCTGGATCTTCTTGATCAGCTCCACTCGCTTGACCGGATCGGCTTCGGTGAGCTCGGCGGTCAGCTGGGCGTTGATGCCCGGGTTCTCGAAATGCGACTGCAGGAAGTTGTTCGGGCCGAAGAACGGGGCCAGGTAGTTGTCGCCGTCCGGGAAGTCCGGGTACCAGCCGAACTGGTACATCGGGTAGCCGTCGGAGGCGCGTTCCTTCTGGTAGGTGACCCATTCGGTGGACTGCAGGTTCACCTTGAACAGGCCCGACGCCTCGAGCTGGGACTTGACCGCCGCGTACTCCTCCGAGGAACTGGAGCCGTAGTGGTCGGGGTTGTACTGCAGGTTCAGCGTCACCGGGGTGGCCACGCCCGCGTCGGCGAGGAACTTCGCCGCCTTGTCCTTGTCGGGCTTGGCGCCGTAGAGGTCCTTCAACGGCTCGGCCGCACCGATCATGCCCTGCGGCACATAGCCGTACGCGGGCTGGTAGGTGCCCTTGTACACACCGGCGGCCAGCGCCTCGCGGTCCACCGACGACGCCATCGCCTTGCGCACGGCCAGCTTCTGCTCGGGGGTGTTGCCCGGCATGGTGTTCATGTTGAACACGATGTAGCGCAGCTCGCCGCCGGGCCCGTCGGTGACCTTCACCTTGGAATCGGCACGCAGGCTGTCGATGTCGGTCGGCGTGAACGAGCGGTAGCCGACGTCGATGGCGCCGTTCTGCAGGTCCAGCTTCAGGTTGTCGGAGGTGGCGTAGTACTTGGTGGAGACCGAGTCGTTCTTCGGCTTGCCGAGGATGCCGTTGTAGTCGGCGTTGGCCTTGTACTCGACCAGCTTGTTCTTGTCGTAGGTGCTGATCGTGTACGGGCCCGAATAGCCCTTGGCGGCAACGACTTCCTCGTCGGTGGCGACCTTGTCGGCCGGAAACACCTTCTCGTCGACGATCGGTCCGGCCTGGGTGGGCAGGATCGTCGGGAAGGTCTGATCGTTGGCGACCTTCAGGGTGAACGCGACGGTGAGATCGTCGACTACATCGGTCTTGTCGAGGTTGCCGAGCAGTGCGGCGGGACCGTGCGGGTCGTTGATCGCGACCATGCGGTCGAAGGAGAACTTGACGCTCTTGGCGGTCAACGGATTACCGTTGGCGAATTTCAGACCCGACTTGATCTTGCAGGTATACACCGTCGGTGCGGTGAATTCGCATTTCTCCGCCGCATCCGGCTTGGGCGTGGTATCGCCGGGTGCGAAGTTCAGCAGATACGAATAGATCTGGTTCTCCACGAGCAGCGACCCGTTGTCGTAGGCCGCGGCCGGGTCGAGGGCGAAGATCTTGTCCGTGGTGCCGACGACCAGCCCCGCGCCGGAGCCCGCGTCATCGGTGCGTCCCGACCCACAGGCCGCAAGCGAGGCGGCGACAACAGCCGCAACACCCACTGCCGCAGCTTGTTTCGCGCGATTCTTGCGAGCGCTCTTTGCACTGTTCAACATCAGGTCCCATTCTCGAACGCCGCGATGTCGCCGCACCCGGATCACGGGAGCGGCGACGACGCGGTGAGCTAGCGATATAACGAGGGACCGTACAGGCGAACCATTACCGCCCAGTTTCAAATCGAGCGAAAAATTACGCGGATGTTATGAACAAATCTTACGTAATTCGGATAGGCCGGAAAATTGTAGGTACACAACACAAAAGGGACCGATCAGGTTTATCCTGACCGGTCCCTTGTGCCGATGGGTTATGGGCGGCTGAGCGCGTCGACGTTCACATTGCCGCCGAGCAGCGCGGCCTCGGACTGGCCCGACAGCATCCCCTCGAGCACGTTCTTGCCGATGGCGGCCTCCTGCGGCAGCTCGATCGGGTACTCGCCGGTGAAGCAGGCGGTACACAGCCGCGAGGCCGGCTGCTCGGTCGCCGCGATCATGCCCTCGGTGGAGATGTAGCCCAGCGAATCGGCACCGATGGAGCGGCGCACGTTCTCGACCATCGCCTCGTAGCTGTCGTCGGAACCGCCCGCGCCGTTGGCGATGAGCTCCGCGCGCGAGGCGAAGTCGATGCCGTAGAAGCACGGCCACTTCACCGGCGGCGACGCGATGCGCACATGGATCTCGAGCGCACCGGCCTCGCGCAGCATCCGGATCAGGGCGCGCTGGGTGTTGCCGCGCACGATGGAGTCGTCGACGACGATGAGCCGCTTGCCGCGGATCACCTCGCGCAGCGGGTTGAGCTTGAGCCGGATACCGAGCTGACGGATGGTCTGGCTCGGCTGGATGAAGGTGCGGCCCACATAGGCGTTCTTCATCAGACCCTGGCCGTACGGAATGCCGGAGCCCTGGGCGTAGCCGACCGCGGCGGGCGTGCCCGACTCGGGCACCGGGATCACCAGGTCGGCCTCGACCGGGCTCTCCTTGGCCAGCTTGCGGCCGATCTCCACGCGGGTGGAATGCACCGAACGACCCGCGATGGTCGTGTCGGGGCGCGCCAGGTACACGTATTCGAAGACGCAACCCTTGGGTTCGGGGTTGGCGAAGCGCAGCGAGCGCACACCGTCGGAGTCGATGGCGAGCAGCTCGCCCGGTTCGATCTCCCGGACGAAGGCGGCGCCGACGATGTCGAGCGCGGCCGTCTCCGAGGCGACGACCCACCCGCGATCGAGGCGGCCGAGCACCAGCGGACGCACACCGTGCGGGTCGCGCGCGGCGTAGAGGGTGTGCTCGTCCATGAACGTCAGGCAGAAGGCGCCGCGCAGTTGCGGCAGCAGTTCCATCGCCGCCTGCTCGATGCTCGAGTCCGCCGAGGCGTGCGCGAGCAGCGCGGTGACGATGTCGGAGTCGGACGTGGCGCCGGTCATCTGCGGGCGGCCGTTCACCACACCCGCACCGATCAGGCCGAGTTCGCGTGCGCGCCCGGCCAATTCGGCGGTGTTCACCAGGTTGCCGTTGTGGCCCAGCGCCAGGCCGGAGCCGACGGCGGTGGTGCGGAAGATGGGCTGGGCGTTCTCCCAGGTGACCCCACCGGTGGTGGAGTAGCGACAATGGCCGACCGCGATATGGCCGGGCATGGCGCCGAGCGTCTGCTCGTCGAAGACCTGGGACACCAGGCCGAGATCCTTGAAGACCAGGATCTGGGAGCCGTCGGAGACCGCGATACCGGCCGCCTCCTGTCCGCGATGCTGCAGCGCGTACAGGCCGTAGTAGGTGAGTTTGGCCACGTCCTCGTCGGGAGCCCAGACGCCGAAGACGCCACACTCCTCGCGAGGCTCGTTTTCGGGCTCGTCGGAAATGGCGGATGTTGTGTCGATCGTCGGATCGGCGTCGGTCACCGTTTGCTCCCTGTTCGGGCGGGCTGGGGGCACTCGTCAGTCTACGGGTGAATTGCCGGTGCGTACCACGGGTGCTCGCATCCCGGCAGCAATCTCCGCGCGGAACACGCTGATCGGCCGCTTCGAGCTGTTACCGTGCCGATTGTGACGACGGACGACAGTGCAGACGTTGCAGCCGGTGAATCGCGTTCGAACAGTGAGAACGCCAGGTCGACGCCGAGCGATTCCGGCAAGACGTCCGCCCGCGAAGCGATGTTCGACACATCGACGCGCCCTCGGCGTCACTGGGCCAAGATTGTGTTCGCCCCGACACTGGTGCTCGCCGTGCTCACCGGCCTGCTGGGGGTGATGTACCTGGGTTATGTGGCCGATCCGGAGAAGAATCTGCACGATTTCCCGGTCGCGCTGGTGAATCTCGATGTGGGCGATGTCCTCGACACCGGTGGTGAGCAGCGCCGGGTCGACTTCGGCAAGCAGGTCACCGACGCGCTCGTCGCGAACGTGCCCGCCGACAAGATCGACCTGCGGGTGGTCGGCAAGCCGGAGTCCGAGCAGTTGCTGCGTACCGGCCAGGTGTACGGCGCGATCATCATCCCCGGCGACTTCAGCAAACGCCTGGGAATTCTCGGCGCGGGCTCGATCGTGCCCGGCGAGATGGAACAGCCCATCATCACCCTGCAGACCAATCCGCGCATGGGCGCCTACGGTGACGCCATCCTGCAGCGGATCGGCGAACAGGCGCTGGCCGAGGTCGACAAGCAGGTCGGCGTCCAGCTGGTCGATCAGGTGCAGGCCACCCTCGCGCAGACGCCGGAGGGCGCGCCCGCGCCGCAGATCTCCGGTGCGGCGATGCTGAGTCTCGAAAGTCCCATCGACACCGTCACCCAGGAGTACCGACCGCTGCCTCCCGGCACCGGTCAGGGCCTGACGGCGTTCTTCTTCGCCCTGCTCCTGCTGCTGGCGGGGATGGTGGGGGCGATGGTCATCCACACCATGGTCGACGCCCAGTTCGGTTTCGTACCAACCGAGTACGGGCCGTGGTTCGTGCACTATCCGACGTCGTCGATCTCCCGGTTCCACACCCTGCTCGTCAAGTGGGGCGTGTCGACAGTTGTCGCGGTGGTGGTTTCGGCGGTGTTCCTGCTGGCGGCGAAGCTCGTCGGCATGCCGATCGACAATCCGCTCGCCCTGTACCTGTACTCGGTGCTCGCCATGGTCGCGGTCGGCTGGACGGCGCTGATGACGCTGGCCGCGCTCGGCACGGCGGGCCTGCTGGTGAACCTGGTGCTGTTCGTCATCCTCGGCCTGCCGTCCTCGGGTGGCACCGTGCCCATCGAGGCGACCCCGACCTACCTGTCCTGGCTGGCCGAATTCGAACCGATGCACCAGGTGTTCCTCGGCGTGCGCTCGATCCTGTACTTCGACGCGAACTACTCGGCCGGGCTCGATCGGGGAATCTGGATGGCACTGCTCGGCATCGCGATCGCCGTCGTGGCGGGCACGATCATCACCCGCTACTACGACTACAAGGGCCTGCACCGCAAGAACAACTCCGACTGAGCCGTCAGCCGCGCGGGCGGCTCGTCAGCGCGGCGTCGGGAGGGGAACGATCGGCAGCCAACCGGAGATTTCCGCCGCCCTGGTCCCGGACGCCGACACGGCGCCCGAAGCCACGGCATCGTCGAACTCCAGCAGCCCGGTAGCCAGCAACAACCACGTCCGCGCATCGGTCTCCACCACGTTCGGCGGGTTCCCCCTGGTATGCCGAGGCCCCTCGATGCACTGCACCGCGACGAACGGCGGCACCCGCACCTCCACCGAATGCCCCGGCGCACTCGCCGCCAACGCCCGCGCCGTCCCCTTCACCGCCG
This sequence comes from Nocardia sp. GTS18, assembly GCF_013839555.1. NCBI lineage: Bacteria > Bacillati > Actinomycetota > Actinomycetes > Mycobacteriales > Nocardiaceae > Nocardia > Nocardia sp. GTS18. The sequence continues at coordinate 20,149 of NZ_JACBIU010000018.1, forward strand.
CCCCCAACTCCCCCCGCCCCGGCGCGGGCACACTCTCGTCCCCGAGCCACTGCGCCACCGCCAACACCGCCGCCCGCACCTGAGCGGGATCGACCACATTCCGACCAGCCATGACGTGAAACGCTACCGACCGCCCCCGACAGCAATCGAGAGACCGTATGCCCCGAGTTGCCGGACGCGCCGAGAAGGGCGAAACCGTCGCCCGAGCATCGCGGTCCGCGACATCGCGGCCGCCTCTAGGGCTGGATGGTCAGCGGGCCGCGCAGCCGACCGATGCCTGATCAGGCGGCAAGTCGGGTCTCGACGTAGGTGGCCAGGGTGGGCAACAGGGCGCCGCCCGCGTTGATCGTGAGGTGCAGGAGGGCCGGGGCGGTGGCGCTGTCGGCGCGGCGGCGCAGGGCGCTGAAGATCAGGCCGGCGACGGTGGTCGCGGCCAGGGTGACGGGGAGGGAGTCGCCCGCGGTGCGGGCGGGGTGGATGTGCCAGAGGGCGAAGTCGGCGGCGCCGACGATGGGCGGGCAGCCGCGGGAATCGAGGAGCGGGTCGAGGGTGGCGCGGAAGACGGCTTCCTCGGCCAGGACCGTGCCGACGGGAATGTGGACGGCGATCCATTCGAGGGTGGAGGTTTCGGGGACGCGCACTGCGACTTCGGCGGGCAGCTTGCGCAACGCCGGAACGGCCAAGACCACGCCGTAACCCGCGAGAACCACCGCAGAACTACCGAGACCCCACCGTAAACCGCTGGCGGACAACCAGTTCGGGCGACCACTGAACACCCCGGTGTACGCGCCGGCGAACAGCACGTTGGCCACCGATCGTCCGCGCAGAGGCAGACCGAGGGCAGGCACAAACCAGTTGTTCCACACCGGCGGTATACACAGCGCCACACCGACTTCGACCACTCGGCGCACTCGAGTGCTCCGCACGCGTGCCCGGCGCCGCATGAACGCGCGCCCGGCTCTCATCTCACGCGCACCGCTCGTTACCGGTACCGTCCAGACCCCGGCACCCGATTCATTCGCACAGATCCCGGTGCCCGCTTCCCGCCCGGCCCCAATCACGTTCTCCCCGGCTCTCACTTCACCTCCCGCTCCAGCTTCTCGGCGGATTCCACTGCCACCCTGGCCTTCTCGACCACATCGGCACTCACCGACTGCCCCGTCACCGCCAACCATCCGTCCAGCACGAGGCTCCCGTATCGATGCCCGTGTCCGTCCGACACCCCTTGCGCGTTGGTCAGATCCGCCGTGACCTGCCAGAACGTCACGAACGGCGCCCATCGCATCTGTGTCGACACATCGTCACCACGCGGTTCACGCAACCAGTCCGGCCGGGTGAGGATCAGGTCCGCCGACCACCACACGATCGGGTCGGAGGGATGCTGCAGGTAGGCGATGCGGGGCTCGCGCCATACCTCTGGGGAGTCGAAATCCGTTGCGTCATCGGCGAACCGGACGACCAGCCCGTCGGCGTACACCGGCGCCACCTCTCGTGAACCCGGATCGCGCCGGGCCACGAACTGCCGCCACAGCCGATTGGAATTGGGCGGCCCCACCCACAGCGCCCCGTCGACCTTCTCCCGCAGATCGGCCAGCCCGTCGAAGGCCTCCTCCGACCCCTGCGACCCGAGGCTCTCCCCGTAGACGAACAGCTTGGGCCGCAACTGTTCCGGCTGCGCCGACCACCGCCGGTACACCGCGTCGAACAGCTCACGGCTCGCCGCCGCAGCCTTCTCCCGGTCGGACAGAAACGACAACACGCTGGGCAGATACGAGTACTGGGTGGCCACGATCGACGTGTCACCTCCGTAGAGATATTCGAGCGAACCGGCTGCCATCCCATTCACCCACCCGGTCCCGGTGGTCGTCACCAGCACCATCGCCGCCCGCTCGAAGGCTTTGGTCCGCTCGAGTTCGGCCACCGCCAGCTCGGCCGCCGTCTGCTCCCCGCGCACCGATTCCAACCCCACATAGGCCCGGATCGGTTCGCGCGCAGGCCTTCCCGTCACCGCGGCGATGTCGGCGGCATCGGGACCGTTGGCGACGAACCACCGCCCTTCGAAACCGAGTGTCTCCCAGGGCGCGAGCGAAGCCGGGCTCCCGGACTTCTCCGGTGCCACGGGCTGCACCGCGTACTCGGTGGTCCGGTCGTTGCGCACACTGAACGCGGAGTTGGCGACGGCGAAGAACGCCCGCGAGGCCACCCCGTTGAACACCGTCACCGCGAACACCACCAGCACCAATGCCCCGGCCGACGGCGCCAATTCGCGTGGCACCCGCACCCACTGGTTGAGCTGACGGGCCAGCACGAGGATCAGCGCGCGCACCGTTCGGTACACCGCGACCACCGCCACCCCCACGGCCACACTGAGCAGCCCGGTCCGCAGATACGCGGGGGTGGTCGTGCCCTCCATCCCCATCAGCGAGGTGATCTCCCGCTGCCAGCGCGCCGACTGCACGAGCATCCCGGCTGCCGCGACCGCGCACACCACCAGCACCACGGCCTTGATGGCGTATCGCACCCGGTCAGGCGGCCCCGCCAGCGGGATCCGTGGCCGCGCCCACCGCCGCAACCCCCACTCGAGCAAGCACCCGAGCCCGTAGCCGACGGCCGCGTTGATCCCACTGATGAGCCCCTGGAACAGCCAGTCGCGCGGCACCAGCGACGGCGTCACCGACAGCGCGAAGAACAGGGTGGCGACGACGAGTCCGGGGTAGTTCAGGTCGACGATGTCCTCGACGCGCCGCACCACCCGCTTGCCGCGCGTACGCAGCGTGACGAGGGTCGACCCGGTCGCAGACACCGATCAAGTATGGCTGGCGGGCGCGCCAGGGGCAGTCGTTGTGAGTGGTGGGTCGGTCACTTTCGGCAAGTACCCATCGCCGGTGAGTAGTTTCACGCGCCCGCGCGAATCCTGCGCCGCCCATGCTTGTTCCATGAGCACACCCAATGCCAAGCCGAAGAACACCACGGCCTACATGGCCCAGGCCGCAATCGCCTTCGCCGTCAGCCTGTTCGGCACCGGCGCGGGCATCGCCTACCTGCCGCTGGACGGCTGGCAGCGCGCCTTCCTCGCCATGTCGGGCCTGTTCCTGGTGACGAGCTGCTTCACCCTCGCCAAGGTGGTGCGCGACCAGCAGGAAACCCAGACCGTGATGAGCCGCCTCGACGAGGCACGCATCGAACAGCTGATCGCCGAACACAATCCGTTCAAGTCGGTGTCGTAGCCGCAAGTAGCCGATCGAGGGGTTCGGCTACTTCAGTTGATGCTCGGTGGCCGCGGATTCGTCGAGGAACAGCCGGATCCGCTGCGCCAATTCCGGTGTGTAATCCGGTGGTCGAGCGATCGCTGCCCAGGCATCGGGCACCAGATTCCCGTAATTGTGGCCGTGTCCGTTCGAGACCGATTGCGCCCGTGGCAGATCCGCCGCCACCTGCCAGAAGGTGACGATCGGATACCACGACATCGCCGGTGACACATCGGGACCACGTTTCTCGGTGAGCCAGTCGGGCCTGCTGAACAGCAGGTCGGGCGACCACCACACCACCGGGTCCGAGGCGTGCTGCAGATACACGATGCGCGGATCGGTCCAGTTGTCCGACGGCCGGGCGAGCTGATCGGCGCTGGCGGCGAAGCGCACCGAGAGCCCGTCGGCGAAGATCGGGGTGATCTCGTCGGTTCCCGGATCACGGCGGGCGACGAATTCCGACCACAGCCGGTTGGAGTTGGGCGGGCCGACCCAGAGCACACCGTCGGTGCGGTTGCGGATGTCGGCCAGCCCGGAGAACGCGCCCTCCGACCCCTGGGAACCGAGGCTCTCCCCGTAGACGAGCAGTTGGGGCCGAGCGTTCTCGGGCAGCGTCGACCAGCGCTCGTACACCTTGTCGAACAGCATGCGGCCCATGCTCATCGACTTGTCCCGGTCGGACAGGAACGACAGCGCACTCGGCAGGTACGAGTACTGGGTGGCGACCAGAGCGCTGTCCCCGCCGAACATCAACTCGACCGATTCGGCGCTGGTCGAGTCGACCCAGCCGGTGCCGGTGGTGCTGATCACCACCAGCACCTTGCGGTCGAAAGCCTTGGTTCGTTCGAGTTCGGCCACGGCCAGATCGGTTTGCGCCTCGAATCCGTCGGCCGATTCCAGCCCCGCGTATACCCGGATGGGTTCGCGGGCCGGTTTGCCGGTGACCTGGCTGATGGCGAGGGCGGTCGGTGCGTTCGAGACGAACCAGCGGCCTTCGGAACCGAGCGTTTCCCACGCCGCCAGCGAGCCGGGGCTGCCGGACCGTTCGGGCAGCGTCGGCTGGATCGCGTGCGCGGAAGTGTGGCTGTTGCGCGCGCTGAACGCCGAATTCGCCACCGTGAAAAAGGCTTTCGCCAGCACGCCGTTGAACAGCAGCACCGCGCCGATCACCACGATCAGCACCCCGAGCGGTCGCGCGAACGACGCGGGCACCCGGATCCACTGATTGAGACCGCGCGCCACCCCACGCACCAACTTGCGCACTCCACGCGCGATCCAGATCAGCAGCCCCACCACGGCGGCGCCGAGCAGCACCGTGCGCGCGTACGAGTCCGAAACCGGCGCCATCCCCATCAGATCGGTGATCTCGCGTTGCCAGCGACCCGATTGGATCGACATCAGCACCGCGAACACCACGCACGCCACCACGATCAGCGCCTTCACCGCCATCGGCGTCCACCGCGGACGCTCCGCCCACCACGCGGCGAGCTGCTCCGGCACCGTCACCCGCGGCACCACCCACCGCCGCCAAGCCCAGGCCAACGCACACCCGAGGCCGTACCCGATCGTGGCATTGATACCGCTGACCAGGCCCTGGAAGAACCAGTCGCGCGGCAGCAGCGACGGTGTGAGCGACCAGCCGAACAGCATGGTCGCCACGAGCAACCCGGTGTAGTTCGGGTGGAAGAACCGTTCCGCCAGGTGCACTCCGCGCAACAACGGATTGTCGGCGGGTGCAGCGGTGGCGCCGGTGGGTGCCGAGCTCGTCTCCGATGTGGTCAAGCTCGGCTCCTCCTGCTCTAGGTGTGCGCTCCGAACAGCTTAGGCAGCGTGCCCTCGAAAACCTCACGCAATTCCGCGAGCGTCACCGAGAACTGGCCCTGCACCTCGATCGAATCCGAACCCTGGTCGACCACGCCGATGCGCACCCACGGCAGCTGCCGCGCGTCGCACATCTTGGTGAACCGGGTCTCCTCCGAGCGCGGCACCGCGACGAGCACGCGCCCGGCCGACTCGGAGAACAGCTGCACGAACGGGTCGCTGCCCTCGGGAAGCACGATGCGGCAACCGGTTTCACCGGCCAGCGCGGCCTCGACGACGGTCTGCGCGAGACCGCCCTCGGACAGGTCGTGGGCGGCCGAGATCATGCCGTCGCGCGAACCGGAGACGAGCACCTCCGACAGCAGCTTCTCCCGGGCCAGGTCGACCTTGGGCGGCACACCACCGAGGTGACCGTGCACCACCTGCGACCAGATGGAGCCGTCGAGTTCGTCGTGCGTGTCGCCGAGCAGGATCAGCGACTCACCCGGCTCGAGGCCGAGGCCGGTCGGGATGCGTCGGTGCACGTCGTCGATCACGCCGAGCACGCCGACCACCGGGGTGGGCAGGATGGCGTCCTTGCCGGTCTGGTTGTAGAAGCTCACGTTGCCGCCGGTGACCGGGATGCCGAGCGCCGCGCAACCGTCCGCGAGACCGCGCACGGCCTGCTGGAACTGCCACATCACGCCCGGGTCCTCCGGCGAACCGAAGTTCAGGCAGTTGGTGACGGCCTTCGGGGTGGCGCCGGTGGTCGCGACGTTGCGGTAGGCCTCGGCCAGCGCCAGCTGGGCGCCGGTGTAGGGGTCGAGCTTGGTGTAGCGGCCCGAGGCGTCGGTGGCCAGGGCGATGCCACGGCCCGAGGTCTCGTCGATGCGAACCACGCCCGCGTCGGCGTGCTCGGCGAGCACGGTGTTGCCGCGCACGTAGCGGTCGTACTGTTCGGTGATCCACTTGCGGCTGCACAGCTGCGGGCTGGCCAGCATGGTCAGCAAGGTTTCGCGCAGCTCGTCGGCGGTCTTGGGCCGGGGCAGGTTCGTGGTGGTGTCGGCGATCAGCGCGTCCTGGTAGTCCGGGCGCTGCACCGGGCGCTCGTACACCGGGCCCTCGTGGGCGACGGTGCGCGGCGGCACGTCGACCACGGTCTCGCCGTGCCAGCTGATGACGAGGTGGTCGCCGTCGGTGACCTCACCGATGACGGTGGCCAGCACATCCCACTTCTTGCACACCGCCATGAACGCGTCGACGTTCTCGGGGGTGACCACCGCGCACATGCGCTCCTGCGACTCGCTCGACAGGATCTCGGCGGGGGTCATGTGCTTGGCGCGCAGCGGCACCTTGGTGAGGTCGATGTGCATGCCGCCGTCGCCCGCCGCGGCGAGTTCGGAAGTGGCACAGGACAGTCCGGCGCCGCCGAGGTCCTGGATGCCGACGACCAGGCCGGCCGCGTACAGGTCGAGACAGCACTCGATGAGCACCTTCTCGGTGAACGGGTCGCCCACCTGCACGGCGGGCAGCTTCTTGCGGCCGGTGCCGGACTCGTCGCCGGAGAAGCTGTCGGAGGCGAGCACCGACACGCCGCCGATGCCGTCCAGGCCGGTGCGCGCGCCGAACAGGATGATCTTGTTGCCCGCGCCGGAGGCGAAGGCCAGGTGCAGGTCTTCCACGCGCATCGCGCCGGCGCACAGCGCGTTCACGAGGGGGTTGCCCTGGTAGGAGGCGTCGAACACCGTCTCGCCGCCGACATTGGGCAGGCCGAGGGAGTTGCCGTAGCCGCCGATGCCGCGCACCACCCCGTCGACCACGCGACGGGTGTCGGGGGCGTCGGCCGCGCCGAAGCGCAGCTGGTCCATCACCGCGATCGGGCGCGCGCCCATGGCCATGATGTCGCGCACGATGCCGCCGACGCCGGTGGCCGCGCCCTGGTACGGCTCCACGTACGACGGGTGGTTGTGGCTTTCGACCTTGAAGGTGACGGCCCAGCCGTCGCCGATGTCGACCACACCGGCGTTCTCGCCGATGCCGGCCAGCATCGAGGCCTTCATCTCGTCGGTGGTGGTCTCACCGAAGTAGCGCAGGTGCACCTTCGAGGACTTGTAGGAGCAGTGCTCGCTCCACATCACCGAGTACATGGCCAGCTCGGCGTCGGTGGGCCGACGGCCGAGAATCTCCTTGATGCGGGCGTACTCGTCGTCTTTGAGACCGAGTTCCTTGTACGGCTGCGGAGCATCCGGGGTGGCTGCGGCGGTGGCGACGGTGTCGACCTGCAGTGTCACGGGAGACCAGGGTCCTTTCGGCCGGGGGGAACTTGGCTCCGAGTCTATCGGTAGGGCCGTCGCGGCCCGCCGCCTGTACTCCCCGGCCGCCGGTGGTGCGCGGATCCGGTCTGATCACACTTGCGGTTCGCCGCGGTGAGCACCCGTTACGCTGGCGCCGTGAACGAAAGTCCGGGGGTTGCCGAGCAGGTAGAGCCGCCGTTTTCCGCGCGCATCGCGTCGGGCGCCCGGGATCGGGAACAGAACTCGCGGCCGGGTCGGCAACGGCGCCTGCTGGCCGCCGCGATCGCGTTGTTCGTGGTCTCCGGCGTGATCGCCTTCGCCGCGAACTGGTGGACCGCCTTCATCGACCTGCAGGTGTACCGCACCGGTGCCCGTGTCTGGCTCGACGGCGGCGACCTCTACGGACCGATGCCGCCGGTGCGCGGGCTCGGGCTGCCGTTCACCTATCCTCCGCTCGCCGCGTTGTTCTTCGTCCCACTCGCCCTGTTGCCGCTGGTCGCGGCCGAGGTGCTCGTGCTCACCACCTCGTTGCTCAGCCTGGCGATCGCGCTGTGGCTCGTGCTCATCCGGGTGCGGCCCGAGTTCGACCGGATCACGGTGCTCGCCGTGGTGATCGCCGGTCTCGGCTTGGCGCAGTTCCTGGAACCGGTGCGGCAGACGGTCAACTTCGGGCAGATCAATCTGATCCTGATGGCGGCGGTCACCGTCGACATCCTGGTGCGCAAACCGTTCTGGCCGCGCGGAATGCTGATCGGCATCGCCGTGTCGATCAAGCTGATCCCGGCCGGTTACCTGCTGTATTTCCTGCTGCGCCGCGATTGGAAGGCCGCGGCGACGCTTGTGGTTTCGGCCGCCGGCGCCGTCGGCGTCGGCTTCCTGCTCTTCCCGAGTGATTCGGTCGAGTACTGGTTCCACACCGTCACCGACACCGGCCGCATCGGCACTCCGTATTTCGCCGGGAACCAGTCGATCAAGGGCACTCTGTACCGACTGGGCATCGACTCCTCGGTGGCCACCGCGCTCTGGATCCTGTTGTCGGCGTTGACGATCACGCTGGCAGCGATATGGATGTACCGGCTCATCGAGGCGGGACGTGACGTGGCGGCCATGCTGGTGAACGCCGCCGCGATCCTGCTCGTCTCGCCTGTGTCGTGGTCGCATCACTGGGTGTGGGTGGCCCTGGCGCTGGTCGTCGCCGTCGACCTGGCGGTGCGCAGGCGTTCGCGCGCGTTCACGACGCTGGTCGCCGTGTTCACGGTGGTCTTCATCATCGGCCCGCAATGGTTGCTGCCGCACAACCGCGATCACGAGCTCGACTGGGCGTGGTGGCAGCAGATCATCGGAAGTAATTACGTGTGGGCCACTTTCGCGGTCCTGGTGTACGCCGTGATCACCTATCGGCCTCAGTCCAGTGGCGTCGGGGTGAGGAAGGCGGCCAGCGCCGAGGCGTAGGCGGGGATGTCGGCGGCGCCCATCAGTTCGCGGCACGAATGCATGGCCAGCTGCGGTGCGCCCACGTCGACGGTGGATATGCCGGTGCGGGCCGCGGTCATCGGGCCGATGGTCGATCCGCACGGAAGGTCGGCGCGGTGCACATACCGCTGCAACGGCACCTCGGCCTGGGCGCACGCCAGCGCGAACGCCCCGGCCCCGGCGGCGTCGGTGGCGTAGCGCAGGTTCTGGTTGACCTTGAGCACCGGCCCGCCGCCGACCTCGATCCGGTGCGCGGGTTCGTGCCGGTCGGGATAGTTCGGGTGGGTGGCATGGGCCATGTCACCGGAGGCGACCACCGAACCGGCAAGCGCGGCAAGGTAGTCCGCGCGTCCACCGCCACGGGCGAGCACGATCCGCTCGAGCACGGCAGGCAGCAGATCCGATTGGGCGCCGCGATCGGACTGGCTGCCCACTTCCTCGTGGTCGAACATCACCAGTACCGCCGTGGCCGCGCCGGGGTCGTCGGCGGCGGCGAGGAACGCCTGCAGTCCGGCGTAACAGGTGCCCTGATTGTCCAGGCGAGGCGCGCTCACCAGGTCGTGCCGGCGGCCGACGATGGTGCTCGGCGCCAGATCGTGGGTCATCAGTTCCCAGCCGAGCACCGAGCCGCCGTCCACCCCGGCACGCTCGGCCACGAAATCCAGGAACGAGGCGGGCGAATCACCGATGCCCCAGATGGCGTTCACGTGGCGTTGCGGGTCGAGCGTCACCCCGCGCCGGTCCTCGGACAGGTGGATCGCCAGCTGCGGCACCCGCAGAATCGGTTCGTCGACGCGCACCAGCACGTCGCGCATCCGTGCACCGTCGCGCACACTCAGCCGCCCCGAGATCCCCAGCTCCCGGTCGAGCCACGAATTCAGCCAGGCACCGCCGTAGGGCTCGAGCCCGACCAGCTGCCACCCGGACCCGGCCAGATCCGGATGCTGCTTCACCCGCAGATTGGGGCTGTCGGTATGCGCCCCGACCACGCGAAACGGGTCGGCGGGCGCCGCGTCGTAATCGGCCCAGGCGATCAGCGAACCGCCACGGACCACATAGTGTTTCCCACCCGCGTCGTCCCAGGACTGCGCCTCGGTCAACGGCGTGAAGCCATTGGCATCCAATTCCGCCGCGACGGTCGCGCACACATGAAAAGGCGACGGCGAAGCATCGATGAACGCACACAATCCACTGGCCGTGGCCGCAGTCAGAGATACCGGCATAGGGCCGATCCTAGGGGCAATACCGTCGGCTCCGGCGGCCGAACGCCGGGACCGGCACCCGCTACTGGTCGGCGATCACCGCGAGCGCAGCCACGAGATCGTTGTAGCGTCGGGCTCCCAGCCGCGCCTTCAACTCCTCTTCGGCCAGCTGTTCCTCGCGCCGGATCTTGGCCACGAGCTTGGCGCCGAGGCTGCTCAGTCCGATGAGAATCCGGCGCCGGTCATCGGTTGCCGCGACGCGGAAGATCAGGCCGCGCTCGGCGAGATTGTCGGCGTGCCGGGTGGCCGAGGACGGGGCCAGGCGGGCCTGCGAGGCCAGCTCCGACATGGTCACGCCGTGCTCGGTGGACAGCTGGGTGAGAATCGCCCAGTGGTCATCGGTGAGATTGTCGGCCGACAGCGCCGCGTCTAATCGGCGAACCCAATTTCGCTCTGCCGAGCGCAGCGCGCCGTGCAGTGTGGAACAGCCACTTATGATGGACACCGATCGCATTCCCACCTGCCGAGAAATTCATTCGAACAATGCTGCTCGAGCTAGGCGATAGAGTACAGAATGCCCACCTTCGACGAGAGCCGGGATGAGACGATCGAGATTCTCTCGATCGTGCCCACCCAGGGCCCGGGTGGCATCATCGCACCGTCGTGTACTGCGGCGATATCGCTTGCGGTAGACGAAATCAACAGCGGCACAGGAATTCTCGGCCGCGAGATCCGGCTCACGACCATCGACGGCGGCCGCCCACCGAGCGTGGTCGCCAATGAAGTCGAGGCATTGCTCGCCACCGGAATGGTCGGCGCGATCACCGGCTGGCACACCTCGGCCGTGCGCCGTGCGGTGGCCACGGCCGTCGACAGCCGGGTGCCGTATCTGTACGCCACCGATCACGAAGGCCTGCCCGACGAACGCGCGGGCGTGCTGATGGTCGGCGAACATCCCGATCACCAGACCGTGCCCGCCGCCGCGTGGATGGGCCGGGAGCTGGGGGTGCGCCGCTGGGCGGTGATCGGCAACGACTACGTCTGGCCGCGCCAGACCGCGCACGCGCTGCGTCGCGCGCTGCCCTCACCCGCCGATATCGTGCTGGAACGCTATGTGCCGATGGGCACCACGGATTTCGCGAGCTTCCTCGACGAACCCGCCCTGCTGTTCGCCGACGCCGTCCTGATCCTGATGGTCGGCGCCGACACCGCCCGCTTCAACAAGCAGTTCACCGCCGTGGGACTACCGACTTTCCTGCCGCGCCTCAGCCCCGCCGTGGACGAGAACGTGCTGCTCAGCGCGGGGCCCGGCGCCAACACGAATCTGTATGTCGCCTCGAGTTTCTTCCTCGACCACAGCGACGACCGCCGCGCCCGCTACCGCCGCCACCAGGGGAAATTCGCCCCGGGGCTCACAACGTTCGGCAACTCCACCTATGAGGCGGTGCATCTGCTGCGCAGCGTGGCCGACACCGTCGGCACGCTCGACGTGCCGACCCTGCAGGCCCGGCTGGCCGAGGGTCTCGCCGTCGACAGCCCGGCCACCCGGCGCGGTTTCCTCGGCAATCAGGCCGTCGGCCCCACGCACCTGGCGCGGGCCGACGGGGTCGACTTCGACATCATCGACCGGTTGGACTGATTCAGGCGTTGACGAAGCTGTCGATCACGGAGAAGAACATCCCGAGACCGTCGTCGCTCGGCCCGGTGAGCGCCTCGGTGGCGTGCTCGGGGTGCGGCATCAGGCCGACGACCCGGCCGTCGGCCGAGGAGATACCGGCGATTCCGCGCTGCGAACCGTTCGGGTTCTCGCCGGAGTAGCGGAACACCACGCGGCCCTCCCCCTCCAGCTCGTCGAGCACCTTCGTCGACGCCTGGAAACGGCCCTCGCCCGACTTGAGCGGGATGAGGATCTGCGCGCCGGGCTCGTACCGCGAGGTCCAGGCGGTGTTCGTCGCCTCGACCGTGAGCCATTCGTCCCGGCAGATGAAGTGCAGGCCCTCGTTGCGGGTGAGCGCACCGGGCAGCAGCCCGGCCTCGCACAGCACCTGGAAGCCGTTGCAGATGCCGAGCACCGGCAGGCCCTGACCGGCGGCCCGGACCACTTCGCCCATCACCGGCGCGAACCGGGCGATGGCGCCGCAGCGCAGGTAGTCGCCGTAGGAGAAGCCACCGGGCACGATCACCGCGTCGACATCCTTGATGTCGGCGTCGGCGTGCCACAGGCTCACCGCGTCGGCGCCCGCCAGGCGCACCGCGCGGGCCGCGTCGACATCGTCGAGCGTGCCCGGGAACGTGATGACCCCGATGCGAGCACTCATGCCTCCGCCTCGCTGACGCTCGGCTCCGGCATGAGCGCTGGGGCAGCTGTGCCCATTGTGAGCTCGCTCCGCTCCCTCATGAGACCCGGACGACCTTCCAGTCCTCGATCACCGTATTGGCCAGCAGCGCCTCGGCGATCTGTTCGAGCTGGGCGTCGGAGACGCTGTCGTCCACCTCGAGCTCGAATCGCTTGCCCTGCCGTACATCCGAGATGCCGGCGAATCCCAGACGTGGGAGCGCGCCGACCACGGCCTGCCCCTGGGGGTCCAGAATCTCGGCCTTCGGCATGACCTCGACCACGACTCGTGCCACGCAATGCTCCTCATGTGGTGTGGGGGTTACCTCAGAAATCCTAGTTGACCCGGCCGTCGTGCCAGCCCTCCGGGGTCTGTGGCGCTTAGCATCGGGTCATGCGTATCGCCCACTTCGGCCATTCCTGCATCCTCGTGGAACTGCACGGCGCGAAAGTGCTGTTCGATCCCGGCACGTTCGCGCACGGGTTCGAGGGCATCACCGGTCTGGACGCGATCGCGGTGACCCACCAGCACCCCGACCACATCGACCCGAACCGGATCGCCGACCTGATCGACGCCAATCCGGGCGCCCGGCTGCTGTCGGACCCGCAGACCGCCCAGCAGCGCAGCGAGGGCTGGGAGCCGGTATCTGCCGGTCAGGTTCTCGACATCGGCGACTTACAGATCACCGGTGGCGGCGGCCGCCACGCGGTGATCCACCCCGAGATCCCGGTGATCGACAACACGGTCTTCCAGTTGGGCACCGCCGCCGATCCCGCCCAGCTGGTGCATCCGGGTGACTCGCTGTGGGTGCCGCCGGTGCCGGTCGGCGTGCTCGCCATCCCGGCCGTCGCCCCGTGGATGCGGATCTGGGACACCGTCGACTACCTGCGCGCGGTCAACCCACGCACCGCCCTGCCGATCCATTTCGGCATCATCGATCGCTCCGCGCACGGCATCTACTTCGGCCGCCTCGCCGAGATGGCACCGGCCGGAACCGAGTTCCGGGTGATCGACCCCGAGGACCAGGACCAGTTCTAGCGCGCGTAGGTAATCAGGAACAACGCCTCGGCCAGCGCCATGTGCTCGATCTCGCTCGGATCGACGCTCTCGTTGGGCGCGTGGATGAGGCACTTCGGTTCCTCGACCCCGATCAGCATGATCTCGGCCTTCGGGTAGGTGTCGGCGAAGACGTTGCACAGGGGGATCGAACCGCCCTGGCCTTCCGTCGTGGCCGGTCGGCCGTACGCGGTCGCCATCGCCTCGGACATCGCGTCGCGGGCGGGGCCGTGTTCGGCGGCGACGAACGGTTCGCCGAGCCCCTCCAGTTCGATGTCGAGCCGCGCGCTCCACGGTGTGTGCGCCCGCAGGTGCTTTTCCAATAGTTCGTAGGCGTGTTGCGGGTCGGTGCCGGGCGGGATGCGCAGGTTGAGCCGCGCCCTTGTGCTCGGCTGGATCGCCGCCGACGAGCCGACCACGGCGGGCACGTCCATGCCGAGCACGGTCAGCGCCGGACGGGCCCACAGCATGTCGGCGACGGTGCCGCCGCCGATCAGGTCCACGCCGTCGAGGACGCCCGCGTCGGCCCGGAAGTCCTTGGGCGGGTATTGCACCCCGGTCCACTGCTGGTCGGCGGTGAGGCCGTCGACGGTGGTGTTGCCGTGCTCGTCACGCAGGGACGACAGCAGCTGGATCATCGCCGCCAGCGCGTCGGGTGCGGGCCCACCGAACATGCCCGAATGCATCGGCCCAGCGAGGGTCGTCACGGTGACGACGACATTCACCTGCCCGCGCAGGGTCTGGGTGAAGGTCGGCAGGCCGACGGCGAAATTGCCGCAGTCGGCGACCAGGATGGCGTCGGCGGTGAGCAGCTCGGGATTCGCGACGACGAATTTCTCCAGCCCACCGGTGCCCTGTTCCTCCGAGCCCTCCGCCACCAGCTTGATGCCGACCGGGAAGTCGGGGCCGATCGCGCGCAGGGCCGTGAGGTGGGTGACGATATTGCCCTTGCAGTCGGCGGCGCCGCGCCCGTACCAGCGGCCGTCCTTCTCCGTGAGCGTCCAGACCGGGGTTTCCCATGCCTGGTCATCGAGTGGTGGTTGCACGTCGTAGTGGCAGTACAGCAGCACCGTCGGGCTGCCGGGCGGACCCGGCCGGTGCCCGATGACGGCCTGGCTGCCGTCGGGCGTCTCGTGCAGGCCGACCGTCAGCCCGAGCTCGGTGAAAGCATCGGCCACCCATTGCGCTGCCTGCGTGCAGCCTTCCGCCGGGAATTGGCGCGGGTCGGCCACGGATCGGAACGAAACCAGCTGTGCGAGGTCGTTTTTCGCCTCGCCCATGAGTCCGGAAACCTTGGCGCGCAGCGCGTCGACATCGGGAGCCTTGGTCATCGTGGCCTCACTTCGTCGTGTCGTCGAGATGCAGGGTGTCGAGATGTGCACGGTAGTCGGCCAGGTGCTGCGGGCAGTAGACGGCGATCGCCTGGCCGACCGCCTCGGCGGCCTCCTTCGAGCCGATCACCGGCCGCTGTCCGGGCCCGGACGCGCCATTGCTGAGCGCGGCTTGATATTTCGCCTTGATGTGGGCCGCGTCCGGGTCCTGGCACACCGAGCCGCCGTCGTCACCGAGCGCCGAGGCGATGACATCCGGCTCGGGCGCGGACAGGCCTGCGGCGAGCAAATTGCTGTGCAGCTGTTCGGCTTTCGCGGTCGCCTCGTTGTTCCGGTGGATTTCGTCGAAGGTGAGCAACCCGATCAAGGCGAAAACGACGAGCAGCACGGCGGCCGTGAGGTATATCCAGATCCTGGTGCGGTCGGGGGCATCTGCGGTACTCATCACTGAGCCTCCTGCGGAACGGCGATCTTCCAGCTTTCCCGGCGATTCCGATAGAACAGATAGGGAATGAGCAACCCGACGATGCCCATACCGCCGCCGACAATCGCGAAATACATCAGCGGATTACCGCTACCGAATTGCGAGGGCGGCACGAAACCGATGGCGAACGCCGCCACCGAGGACACCGATCCGAGCAGACACAGCGCGTACAACGCGGGCGCCCGGTAACCACGGGGATGATCCGGGTCGTCGCGGCGCAATTTCGCGGCCGCTGCAAACATCAGCACATACATGATGAGATATACCTGCGTGGTGATCACCGACAGAATCCAGTACGCGCTCGACACATTGGGAATCAATGCGTAGAGCAAGGCGATGGCCGTGGTGAAAACTCCTTGGGCGACCAGCATGTTCTGCTGTACACCATGCTTGTTGAGCCGGGTGAGGACCGGCGGCAGATAGCCCTCGCTCCGCCCGATCAGCAGCAGCCCCTTGGACGGTCCGGCCAGCCAGGTGAGCATCCCGCCCAGCGCGGCTGCCACCAGGGCGATGCCGACGATCGGGGTGAGGAATCCGATGTGAAAGTGGCTGAAGAATCCGTCGAACGCCTGCATCACCCCGGCCGTCAGGCTCAAACTCGCCGAGGGCACCACCCAGCTGATCGCGAGCGCGGGCAGGATGAAGATGACCAGCACCAATCCTGCTGCCAATGCCATGGCCTTGGGGAATTCCTTGCCGGGGTTGCGCAGCGACGACACGTGGACCGCGTTCATCTCCATCCCCGCGTAGGACAGGAAGTTGTTCACGATCAGGACCAGGCTCGCCAGGCCGGTCCAGGCAGGCAGCAGATTCGCCGAGTCCATCGGTGCCGCCGAAGGATTGCCCTGGCCGAGGAATACCAGCCCGAGGACGACGAGCAGCGTGCCGGGAACCAGCGTGCCGATGATCAGTCCCATGCTGGACAACCCGGCCACCGTCGTCGTGCCGCGCGAGGACACATACACCCCCGCCCAGTAGACGGTGATGATCACGATCGCCACGTACGGGCCGTTCGACGCGAGCGAGGGGTGAATGATGTAGGCGAAAGTGCTTGCCACATAAGCCAGCAGGCTCGGATAGTAGAAAATCGTCATGGCGAACTGGCACCACACCGCGAGGAAACCCAGCGGTTTACTCAGGCCGTCGCCCACCCATTTGTAGACACCGCCGTCCCAGCCCGATGCCAATTCCGCCGCGACCAGCGAGGTCGGCATGAGAAAGAGAACGGCGGGAACGATGTAGAGGAAAACACAGGCAAGTCCGTAGACGGCCATTGTCGGTGCGGACCGCAGACTCGCCACCGAACTCGTGGTCATCAGCGCCAATGTCACCCAGGACAGGTATTTCGTGGTGGTCGCGGCTTTCGTCGCGGTGCCCGTCATCAGCGCTGCCTCCTGCCGTGTTCGCACAACTAGCGGAAACCCTCGAATAACGCTCGAGGATCGTAACCGTGTGGCAGCCGACCGGCGGCTTCGAAACGGGCACGATTACAGCGCGAATATTCGGACAGCGAAGGCAGGGGCAGCCGATAGGCCGCCGCCGCGCGCGGGTGATCGCCGATACGCGCGCGGCGGGGCCGGTCAGGCGGCTTTGCTCGCCGGGACCGGCTCCCAGCGGTAAACGGTGCTCCGGGCGCCGTGGTAGAGCGCGAGGTCGACCGCGTCGAGCACGGCCTGGCGCGGGCCCGAGCGCTGCAACTGCGCACCCGAGATCGCCAGGCGCAGGACGCCGCCGCGCCGGGCCGTGCGGGCCGCGCCCATCACCAGCGCCCGGCACCACCAGGGTTCGGCCCGGAAGCCCTCGCCGATGCCGTACACCCGCGAACGCTGCGCCACATTGTTCTCCAGGTCGAGCATGGTGGTCAGGCCGAGGGCGAGGCGGAAACCCACGTCGGGGAGCGCGGCGAGCGCACCGGCGGAGGCGTCCCAGCGCGGGGCCGCGAACAGCCGGGTGCGCAACTGCACCTGTTCCATCACCCGATCGGCCGCTTTGAGCCGCAGCGTCGCCTCGTGCCGGGGCAGCGTGGCGAATTCGGCCCGCCGCGACTTGGTGGCCGCCTGGTCGTAGCCGTGCAGCACGATGGCGTCACCGGCCAGCCGCCGCCCGCGCAACCACGATTGCGTCGCCGGATCGTCGACCAGCCGGTATTTGCCCTTCAGCCGGGGCGCGACCAGCAACGACAGCCGCACCCCGCGCTGATCCATCAGCTCCGCGAACTCGATCGCGGCATCGCGCGTGGTATCCCGGATTCCCGACACCGAAACGATCAGCTCGCCGTTCATGTGTCAACGATGGCAGCCGGAGGTGACGGCCGCGTGGTTGCGCGATGAACAGTAGCGAGCGTCTATTTGTCGGCCAGGTCCACCGTGTCGAGCACCCAGGCGTACTCGAACGCGACTTCCTTCCACTTCTCGTAGCGGCCGCTCACCCCGCCGTGGCCCGCGCTCATCTCCGTTTTCAGCAGCACTTCGCTGTCACCGGCCTTGGTGGCGCGCAGCTTGGCGACCCACTTGGCCGGCTCCACGTACAGCACACGGGTGTCGTTGAGGCTGGTGATCGCCAGGATCGGCGGATAGTCCTTGGCCTCGACGTTCTCGTACGGCGAGTACGACTTCATGTACTCGTAGACGTCCTTGTCGGCCAACGGATTTCCCCACTCGTCCCACTCGATCACCGTCAGCGGCAGCGACGGATCGAGGATGGAGGTGAGCGGGTCGACGAACGGGACATTGGCCAGGATGCCCGCGAACAGCTCCGGCGCCAGGTTGGCCACCGCGCCCATCAGCAGACCGCCCGCACTGCCGCCGTCGGCGACGAGCCGGTCGGGTGCGGTGGTCCCCGCGTCGACGAGATGGCTTGCGACAGAGACGAAGTCGGTAAAAGTGTTCATCTTCGACAGGGTCTTGCCGTGCTCGTACCAGAGCCGGCCCATCTCGCCGCCGCCGCGCACATGGGCCACCGCGAACACCATGCCGCGATCCAGCAGCGACAGCCGCGACACCGAGAACGACGGATCGATGCTGGCCTCGTAGGAGCCGTACCCGTACAGCAACATCGGCTTGGGCCCGGCGGGCAGATCGCGCCGCTGGATCAGCGAGATCGGGATGCGGGTGCCGTCGGAGGCCACTGCCCAATCACGGTGCTGCTCATAGTCTTCGGCGTTGTAGCCACCGAGCACCGGCTGCTCCTTGCGCAGCAGCAGTTCCCCGGTGGCTGGCACGTAGTCGAACACCTGCATCGGGGTGATGAACGAGGTGACACCCACCCGCAGCGTCGGCTGCTCCCACTCCGGGCTGGATCCCATACCGGCGGAGAACAATTCGAGCCCGAACTCGAGTTCGGTCAGCTCGCCGTAGCCCGCCGGGGTGAGCGGCCACACCGCGAGGCGGGGCAGGGCGCCGCGGCGGTAGCCGAGTACCAGGTGGTCGGCGAAGGCGTCGATGTCCTCGAGCCGCACGTCCTCGCGGTGCCCGATCAGGATCGTCATGTCCGACGGGTCGGTGGCAGGCGCTTCGGCGAGCACGAAGTTCTCCGCCTTCACGCCGTCGACCACGTCGTTGTGCAGGATCAGGAAACGGTCCGCACCCGCGATCACCGCGTGCTCGGCCGAGTACTCCACACCCTCGCGCCGTGGCAGCAGCACGCGGAACTCGCCCTCGGGGTTGTCCGACTCCAGCACCCAGCCCTCGGTGGTGATCTTGGAACCCAGCCAGATCATCAGGTACTTCTCGGAGCGGGTGGCGCCGACGCTCACCCAGTAGCGCTCGTCCGGCTCGTGGAAGACCTTCACGTCGTCGGTGGACGCGGTGCCGACGCGGTGCCGCCACACGGTGTCGGGGCGCCAGGATTCGTCGACCGTTTGATAGAAGATGTGCGTCCCGTCCAGCGACCAGGTGGCCCCCGGTGCGGCGCCGACGACCTCGTCGGGCAGCAGTTCGCCGGTGCGCAGGTCCTTGATGCGCAGGGTGTAGCGCTCGTCGCCGGTGCTGTCGACCGAGTAGGCGAGCAGGTTGCCGTCGTGGCTCAGCGAGAACGCACCGAGTGCGAAGAAGTCGAGCCCCTCGGCGAGCACATTGCTGTCGAGCAGCACCTGCTCACCCTCGATGGAGGTGTCGACCTCGAGTTGCGGCGGCGTCCAGGCGTCGATGCCCTCGGCCTCGGCGTCGATCGGACAGCGGCAGTGCACGCCGTACTGCTTGCCCTCGAAGCTGCGCGAGTAGTACCAGTACTCCCCCAGCCGGGTCGGCACCGACAGGTCCGTTTCCTGGGTGCGCGCCTTGATCTCGTCGAAGATCTTGTCCCGCAGGGGCTGCAGCTGATCGGTGCGCGCCGCGGTGTAGGCGTTCTCGTCCTCCAGGTACGCGATGACCTCGGGATCTTCCTTGTCCCGCAGCCACTCGTACTCGTCGACGAACGTGTCGCCGTGGTGCACCCGTTCGACGGGCACCTTCTTCGCGATCGGCGCCGACACCACCGTCTGATTCTCGCCAGCCATGTGTCCACCGTAGTCGCCACCCCCGACCCCGGCCCGCCAACTCGGCCGTCACCGGGATCCGCCCCGCTCATGGCGGTGAGTATTTCTGCGGATGGCGGCTCGGGGCGGGGTCCGTAACCTGCTCGCATGGGGATTCGCGGGACGGTTCGTTCGCTTGTTGTCGCCGGTGCGCTGCTGCTGGCTTCCGGTTCGGTTGTCGTGGCGCACGCGGTGGCGTGTGCGTGTGGCGGGGTGGTGAGCGGCGACGGCTCGGCGCGGGTGGACAGTGAGACCGCCGTGCTCGGTTGGGACGGGCGGCGCGAAACCATTCTGATGCGGTTGGGGATGCGGTTCACCGGTGCCGATGCGGCGTTGATCGTGCCGACCCCCACGCCTGCCGCGGTGTCGGCGGGTAGTGCGGCTTCGTTCGCCGAGCTGTCGCGGCTGACCGCGCCGGAGGTGGTGGTCGACCGGTACTGGTTCGACAGCGACAGATACGAGTCCTCCGGCGGTGCGCCGGGTTCCGGGCCGCAAGTGCTCGGCCAGGTGCAACTGGGTCCGCTCGAGGCGACAACGCTGCGCGGTGGTGACCTCACCGGTGTGCGGGAATGGTTGTCCGCCAACGGCTATCAACTGCGCCCCGAGGTGAGTGCCACCCTCGACCCGTATCTGCGCGAAGGCTGGTCGTTCGTCGCCATGCGGCTCACCAGCCCCGAACCCCTCGACGGCGCCCTGGACCCGGTGCGCCTCACCTTCGATTCCGATCGCCTCGTCTACCCGATGCGCATGTCGGCGGCGGCGACCACTCCCCAGTCGGTGCACCTCTACGTCTTCGGCGACCACCGCCTGACCCGCACCGACGCCGACACCGAATCCCAGTTCACCACGACCGAATTCGCTTCCCCCGTGGGCGCTCTCACCGACCCCGATCTGATCGCGCTCGCCGCGGGCAAGACCTACCTGACCGAACTGTCGGTCTCCATTCCCCGCCCTGCCACCATCACCACCGACTTCACCTTCGGCCCGGCCGACACCGACACCGCAGTGCGCGACCGCGTAGTCGAGAAGGAGTACGTCGAAATCCTCGGCTTCCCCGCAGGTTACGTCCTTGTCGCCGTGGCACTGTCGATCCTGGCCGTGGCAGGCGGCGCATTGCTGCGCCGCCGCTCGACACGTTAGGCCCCGAGAGCGGGTCCGATGGTGGGCCAGGAGTGGTGCAGGGCGTCCTGCCAGTAACCCCAGGAGTGGGTGCCGACAGGGTGGTAGTCGATGTCGGCCCCGATGCCCGCGGCCGCAAGCCGCTGGCCGAAGGAAGCCATGCAGCCGTTGACGCCGACCTCGATGGGGCCGCCGAGAACGATGTTCTCCGGCAGCTGAGGCTTGAGCTGGGCCTCGTGGTGGCCGGGGATGCCGGTGCCGGTCGACATGTACAGCGCCTTGCCGCGCAGGTTGTCGAGCAGCTGGGCCGGGTCGTGCGCCGCCCATTCGGGACTGCCCGGCGCGCCCCACATATTGAGTGGGTTACCACCGCGGTTGGTGATGGAGAACATCATCGCGCCCGCCGCCATGCCCATGTCGGGGCACGCGCTGTAGCCGGCGACGGCCCGGTAGAGGCCGGGGTTGCGAGCGGCCAGGATGTAGGCCGCGTTGCCGCCCATCGACAGGCCACCGATGGCGTTCACGCCGTTGCCGTCGAAGCGAGCGTCGATCAGGCCCGGCAGTTCACGGGTGAGGAACGTTTCCCACTTGTACCGGCCGAAACGCGGGTCGTCGGCGATCCAGTCGGTGTAGTAGCTGGCCTGCCCGCCCATCGGCAGCACCACGTTCACGTGCTTGCCACGGAAGAACGCCTCGGCGTCGGTGGCATTGGTCCAGGTGCTCTGGCCGATGCCCGGATCGAGGCCGTCGAGCAGGTAGTACGTACCGCGCGCTCCGCCACCCGCCGGGTGCAGAACCTGCAGCTCGATATTGCGCCCCATCGCGGGCGAGGTGACGGTGATCGCGGTGCGGTTCGGGGTGAGCGCACGCTCCCCGACGATGTCCGCGGCCGCGGCGGGTGCGGGCTGCAGAATGCCCGGACCGATGAACGCGATGGCGAATGCCAGCACTGAAGCAGCAACACCTGAACGACGCACGATCTACCCTCCATAACCGCATGCCAATGACAGTCCAAAGTAACCCACCGATGAACACCAAGGAAGCATTCGGCGATTTGGGCGTTTCTTCGGCAAACTTTTGGGTATGTATTGCCCGCTTCGTCCGAAATCGCAGGTCAGCGGGTAAGAGCGCCCCGGATCGAGCCCGCGAGATAATCCAGATCGGCGCGGGCGGGCGAGGTGGGTCGCGCGCGCAGCCCGAAGCCGTCGCCGGGCGTGCGCGGAATGACGTGCAGGTGCACGTGGAACACTTCCTGCCCAGCCGTAACCCCGTCGGCGAGAAAGAAATTCACGCCGTCGGCGGCCACCTCGCTGTCACGCAGAGCCGCCGCGATCCGCTGCCCCACCTGAAACAGCTTGCCGCCCAACACCGGATCGAGTTCGGCAAGGCTCGGCGCGGCCACCTTGGGCACCACGAGCACATGGCCGGGCGTCACGGGACGAATATCCATGAACGCCAGGACATCATCGTCCTCGTACACCTTGGAAGCGGGCGCCCGACCGGCGACGATGTCGGCGAAGATCGTGTACGGATTCATCCGCGCACGGTATCGAAAACGCACGAGAGCCCGCCACCGCCGCCGCAGGGCGGGCAGGGGCGGGCTCACGCGCACGGCTCTACAGAATCGGCGAGGGCGTGTACCGCGCGGCCTCCGGGTTGGCCTCGACCAGCTTCTGCACCTGGGCGATCACCTCGGACACCTGATCGGTGGCCGCGCCGATGAACGCGGACTTGTCGGCCAGCGCCGCGTCGAGGGCGGCGCGGTC
This sequence comes from Nocardia sp. GTS18, assembly GCF_013839555.1. Lineage (NCBI taxonomy): Bacteria > Bacillati > Actinomycetota > Actinomycetes > Mycobacteriales > Nocardiaceae > Nocardia > Nocardia sp. GTS18. Next base: position 42,771 of record NZ_JACBIU010000018.1, read on the forward strand.
GAGCGGCATCCGGTCGTCGGCGGCGAGCCGGTCGAGCAGATCGGGTTCGCGCCCCTGCTCACGCATGGCGAGGGCGACGGCCACCGCGTGCTCCTTGATGACCTCGTGCGCGGTCTCGCGGCCGACACCGGCGCGCACCGCCGCCATCAGGATGCGGGTGGTGGCCAGGAACGGCAGGTACCGGTCGAGCTCGCGCGACACCACCGCCGGGTAGGCACCGAACTCGGCGAGCACGGTCAGGAACGTCTCCATCTGCCCGTCGATGGCGAAGAAGGCATCGGGCAGCGCGACACGACGCACCACCGAGCAGAACACGTCGCCCTCGTTCCACTGCGCGCCCGCCAGCTCCGCGGCCATCGAGCCGTAGCCGCGCAGCACCACCTGCAGACCGTTCACCCGCTCACAGGAGCGGGTGTTCATCTTGTGTGGCATGGCCGAGGACCCGACCTGACCCGGCTGGAATCCCTCGGTGACCAGCTCGTGGCCCGCCATCAGGCGGATCGTGTGCGCGAACGACGACGGCCCGGCACCCAGCTGCACCAGCGCCGAGAGCACGTCGTGGTCGAGCGAGCGCGGGTACACCTGGCCCACGCTGGTGAAGACGTTCTTGAAACCGAGGTGGGTCGCCACCTGCTGCTCGAGGGCGGCGAGCTTGCCCGCGTCGCCGTCGAGCAGGTCGAGCATGTCCTGGGCGGTGCCCATCGGGCCCTTGATGCCGCGCAGCGGGTAGCGGTCGATCAGCTCACGCAGCCGGGTGAGCGCGACGAGCACCTCGTCGGCGGCCGAAGCGAAACGCTTGCCGAGCGTGGTGGCCTGCGCGGCGACATTGTGCGAGCGGCCCGCCATCACCAGCGCCTGATACTCGGCGGCCCGCTCACCGAGCCGCGCGGCGATGGCGACACCGTGGTCGTAGACGTGCTCGAGCGAGAGCCGGATCTGCAGCTGCTCCACGTTCTCGGTGAGGTCGCGGCTGGTCATGCCCTTGTGCACGTGCTCGTGGCCGGCCAGCGCGTTGAACTCCTCGATGCGGGCCTTCACATCGTGGCGGGTGACCCGCTCGCGCTCGGCGATCGAGGCCAGGTCCACGTGATCGATGACCCGCTCGTAGTCCTCGACCACCCCTGCGGGAACGTCGATCCCGAGCTGCGACTGGGCGCGCAGCACCTCGAGCCACAGCTTGCGCTCGAGCACGATCTTGTTCTCGGGCGACCAGAGCGCGACGAGCTCCGGGCTGGCGTATCGGGTGGCGAGGACATTCGGGACGAGGCTCACGAGCACTCAGTCTAGTTGCCTGACCCGTTCGCCCTGCTGGGGCATCATGTTGGGCACCACGGGCGGGGCGACGATGTCGATCATCTCGAGCAAGCCGGCTCGGGCGGGGCGGCGCGGCTCGGGGTGTCCCTCGATCAGCGCGGCGACGACGGCACCGTCGACGACGGCGACGAGCCTGCGTAACTGCTCGGGACGCACCACCCGGTCGGAGCGGCGCAACACATCGGCGAGCAGGTCTTCGAGCTGGGTGCGTAGTCGTAGCTGCACCTCGCGCAGCTCGGGATGCCGCGCGGAGGCGACCGACCGCTCGTAGCGGGCGATCAGTTGCCCACGGGCGTCGAGATCGCTGTCGTCGGGACCGACCAGCAGGTCGAGCACCAGGTCGACGGTCGCCTCGGTACCGCGTCGGCGGTGGCTCACGTCGCCGACGCGGCGGCGCATCGCGTCGAGTTCACGGGCGCCGCTGAACTCGACGGCGCTGGCGATCAGATCTTCCAGTGAGGCGAAGTAGTAGGTGGTGGACGCGAGGGGAAGATCGGCTCTCGAGGCCACCGAACGATGTCGCACGGCGTCGAAGCCGCCTTCGAGCAACAGTTCAGCCGCCGCCGCCACCAGAGCCTGGCGACGTCGTTCGCCTTTCGGAGTCGTCGCGGTGGTCACCGTGCCATCGTGCCAGTCATCATCAGTTCAACCGTGCGCAATCGTCATCGGGGAAACGCTGGGAATTCGGGATATCTGAGTTTTACCGTATCCCGGCACCGATGTGTTCGTACTAGGGAAAGTTGTTGGGGGACATCACCGTTGACAACCGGTCCAGCGCTGCGGAAATGTCGTTTGTGGCGCCTGCGAAGGAAAAGCGAATCGTGCGAAGACCGCGCTCGGTATCGAAGTCGAGTCCCGGTGCCACCGCCACTCCGGTTTCGGCGAGAACCCGTGCGCACCACTCCAGTGAATTACTGGTCAAATGACCGATATCCGCGTAGGCGTAGAAGGCACCGTCGGCGGGTGCCAGATCGGTGATGCCGAGCGCGGGCAAACCCTCGAGCAGCAACGCCCGATTGGTCGCGTACCGCCGCACGTGCCCGTCGAGTTCGTCCTTGGCCTCGGGCCCGAAGGCGTGCACCGCCGCGTACTGCGAGATCGCGGGCGGGCACACCGTCATGTTCGACGCCAGCCGCTGCAACGCGGGGCGTAGGTGCGCGGGCGCGAGCATCCAGCCCAGCCGCCACCCGGTCATCGAGAAGTACTTCGACACCGACCCGATCACCACCGCGTCGCGGGAGAACTCCCACGCCGAGGAGGTCGGCGTGCTCGCGCCCGCGTAGGTGATGCCGTGATAGATCTCGTCGGAGATCAGCAGCGTGCCGTGCGTTTCGCACCAGCGGGCGATGGCGGCCAGCTCCGCCGGGTCGATCATGGTTCCGGTCGGATTCGCCGGGCTCGCCAGCACCAGCCCCGCAGGCGGTTCGGGTAGTGCCTCGAGCATCGCCACCGTCGGCTGGAAGCGGGTCTGCGGGCCGCAGTCCAGCTCGACGACCCGGCAACCGAGGGCGGTGAGCGTGTTGCGGTAGGCCGGGTAGCCCGGCCGGGCCACCACGACGGTGTCGCCCACGTCGAAGGCGGCGAGGAAGATCAGCGTGAACGCGCCCGACGATCCGGTGGTCACCACCACCTCGTCGGGGTGCACGTCGTAGCCGTAGGTCTCGCTGTGATGGCCCGCGATGGCCTCGCGTAGCGGCAGGATCCCGAACGTCTCGGTGTACCCGAGCAGCTCGTGGTCGATCGCCGCACGTGTCGCCCGCAGCACCGGCGCGGGCGCCTGCGTCGACGGCTGCCCCGCCGCGAGTACCAGCACGTCACCGTGCGACCTGGCCCGTTCGGCGGCCGCCTTCCACACGTCCATCACGTAGAAGGGAGGAATGGTCGACCGTAGCGATTCTGTGGACACCCGAGAGACGGTAGATCACCCGATCGCGCGCCTGCACAGATATGGTCGGCACAATGGCTCCGACAGCGAATACGCAGGCACCGACGCCACTGGAAGCGTGGCGCCGGGACAGGGTCGTGGGGGCGGTATGAGGCGGACCGAGGTGGACGGACTCGCGTCGGGTGGGGTGCGCGAGCCTGCCGATGCGGGGCGAGGAGTCGTCGCCGATGCCGTGCCCGGAGCGATGGTCGATCGCGACACCGCGTCCGCCGATGCGAACACCACCGAGGAGGCGCACGGGATCGAGGCCTGCGACGTGCAGGCGAACGGTGATTCCACGCCACGCGGGACAAGGGCGAACGGCGATGTCGTCCCGACGGCGGGCCACGCCGCACGGCCGAGGGCGGGCTCGGACGGCGGTGCCGAGTCGGACAGCGATGAAATGGGGGCTGTCACACCGAACAGGTCGGGTACCTTACATACTCGCCGTTCGACCATGAACGGTCTTGTGCTCCGGGCGAATTGGCGTGAGCATCTACCTGCACAGGTGCCGGTGCGTGATCGGGTGTCGGCGTGGGCCGGCAAGCATCCGGCGCTCGGGGATATCGCGGCTGACCTGCGCCGTGGTGACATTCGGAAAGTGTTCTGGGAGCGGCCTTCTCGGCGGGCGACGGAACTGTGGTCGCGCAGGCCGAGCAGCGAGCGGGTGCGTGCGGTGCTCGTCGAGCGGCGTGTGCTCATCGCGGGCGTCGCGGTGGTCGCGGTGCTCGCGGCTTCGGACGGGCAGTTCGGCGGGCTCGTCGACCGGCCGCTCGCACCGGGTGAGGCCCAGCGGGTCGCCATCGCCTATCCCCCGCAGATCCCACCCAACCCGCAGTCGGTGCGCCGCCTGCTCGTCGCCATCGACAACGGCGAGAAGCGCCGCGAGGCCGCAGTGGTCGCCGCGGCGGCCCGGGCCACCCTGGAACGCGCCAAAGCCGAGGCGGCGGCCGCGTCGTCGGGCCAGTGGCAGGACTGGATGGGCGAACGCGCCCCCGTGGTGCCGGGCGTCATGGTTCCCGGTGCGAGCACCCCGTCGACCGGCGGTTTCAGCCTGCCCGCCAAGGGCCTGTTCACCTCCGGTTTCGGCTCACGCTGGGGCACCATGCACCGCGGCATCGACATCGCGGGCCCCATCGGCAGCCCCATCTACGCCGTCGCCGACGGCACCGTCGTCGAGGCGGGCCCCGCCCAGGGCTTCGGCCTGTGGGTCCGCATCCGCCACGACGACGGAACCATCAGCATCTACGGCCACATGTACGACTTCTTCGTCTCCCCGGGCGAACGCGTCCCCGCGGGCATGCAGATCGCCCGCATCGGCAACCGGGGCGACTCCACCGGCCCCCACCTGCACTTCGAGATAGTCCAGAACGGCCAGCACGTGGACCCGCAGGCCTGGCTGGCCCTGCACGGGCTCAGCCTGACCTGACCGGCTACCGCTTCCGTTCCGGGACTACGACCTCGGTGGCGCCGATATCGGTGCGGAAGTGGCTGCCGGGAAGCTTGATCTTGGCGAGACGGGCGTAGGCGCGTTCGCGGGCCTCGGCCAGGTCCTCGCCGATGCCGACGACGTTGAGGACGCGGCCACCCGCCGAGACCAGGGCCTTGTCCTCGCGCAGGGCCGTGCCCGCGTGCAGGACGAGGGTGTCACCGTCGAGCGCGCCTTCCTCGGCGCCGGTGATCACGTCGCCGGTGCGGGGCCGGGCGGGGTAGTTCTCGGCGGCGAGCACGACCGTGACGGCCGAACCGTCCTTCCAGCGCGGCGGATCGACCTCGGCGAGGCGGCCGGTGGCGGTGGCGTGCAGCAGCTCGGCGAACGGGCTGTCGAGCAGCGCGAGCACCGCCTGGGTCTCGGGATCACCGAAGCGGCAATTGAATTCGACGACGGCGGGACCGTTGGTGCCGATCGCCAGACCGGCGTACAGCAGCCCGGAGAAACCGCTGCCGCGCCGAACCAGTTCGGCCGCAACGGGCTTCACGACCTCGTCGACGATCTCGGTGAGCGTCTCGGCGGGCAGCCACGGCAGCGGGGTGTAGGCGCCCATGCCACCGGTGTTGGGGCCCGCGTCGCCGTCACCGACGCGCTTGTGGTCCTGCGCGGGCAGCAGCGGCACCACGGTCTCGCCGTCGACCAGGCAGAACAGCGAAACCTCCGGCCCGTCGAGGAACGACTCGAGCAGCACCGGATGACCCTGCTCGAGCAGTTCGGCACCGTGATCGCGGGCGGCCCGGCGATCGGCGGTCACCACGACACCCTTGCCCGCGGCGAGACCGTCGTCCTTGACCACCCAGGTGGGGCCGAAACGGTCGAGTGCGGCGTCCAGGTCGGCCGGGGTGTCGACGATCTCGCTGTGCGCCGTCCGCACACCCGCCGCCGCCATCACATCCTTGGCGAACGCCTTGGACCCTTCGATCCGCGCCGCGTCGGCCGACGGACCGAACACGGGGATCCCGGCCGCGCGCACCGCGTCGGCCACACCGAGCACCAGCGGCACCTCCGGCCCGATCACCACCAGGTCGGCCGCGACCTCACCGGCCAGCGCGGCCACGTCCTCGGCCGAGCAGGGATCGACCGGCCGCAGCTCGGCCTGCTGGCCGATACCGGGATTGCCCGGGGCGGCGATCACCGCCGTCACCGACGGATCCCGGCGCAGCGCCAGGACGAGGGCATGTTCACGGGCTCCGGAACCGATGACGAGTACGCGCACCGGAACAGATTAGTCGCGCCGCCGCGCGTCCACTCGCGACCCCCTGATCCCGACATCCGCCCGTCGACCACAGTTCACCCTGGCCGTATCGGGTCGGCTTGGGCCACAATGGATCCAACAGCGGAAGCGGGGGACGATCGTGGGATTGCTCGACGGCATGATGGGCAACGCGGGTCGCATCGACCCCGCCGCCGCCCAGCAGGAATACGCCAAACTGTTCGGCCAGGGCGAGCAGGTGTACGCCGCCTACCTGCTGGTCCGCGACGCCATGCTGTTCACCAACCGGCGCCTCATCATGATCGACAAACAGGGCGTCACCGGCCGCAAGGTGAGCTACCACAGCATCCCGTACCGCTCGATCACCCACTTCGCCGTCGAAACAGCAGGCACCTTCGACCTCGACGCCGAGCTCTACATCTGGCTCAGCGGCAGCCACGAACCGGTCAAGCAGCGATTCAACCGCCAGGTCGACATCTACGAGGTGCAGGGCATCTTGTCCCACTACGTCGCGATCTAACTAGGCTCGCCTGCATGGCATCCGTTTTCAGCGCGATCATCGCAGGTCAGATCCCCGGCCGCTTCGTCTGGGAGGACGACGAATTCGTCGCCTTCCTCACCATCGCCCCCGTCACCCAGGGCCACACCCTCGTGGTGCCCCGCGCCGAGATCGACCAGTGGCAAGACATCGACCCCGACGTGATAGCCCGCCTCATGGCCGTCGCCCAGAAGATCGGCCAGGCCGTCCGCACCGCCTTCGACGCCCCACGCGCCGGCCTCCTCATCGCTGGCCTCGAGGTCCCCCACCTTCACACCCACGTCTTCCCTGCCTACTCCATGGGCGACTTCGACATCTCCGGAGCCGACAACTCCCCCACCCCCGAATCCCTCGACGAAGCCCAGTCCAAGATCAAAGCCGCCCTCCATGATCTGGGCTACGGAGCCAACGTCCCCGCCTGATCGCTACTGGTGCCCGTGCCGACCCACGGGCACCGCCACGGCGATAACTCGGTCGCCGCCGATATGGACACCGTGGATACGGTGGGCGAGCGGCTTTACGTCGCCCGGCCCAGCCGCAACGCTCGCGGGCCGCAGGAGGCTGACAGCGTCGGCCCGTCAACTCGAGGGGTGGTCGGCAATGGAACCGGAATGGGTCGGCACGCGTCTAAAGAGAGCGAGTGGTTCTGTGCGAAGAGGAGAGACGATGCGACTGGTGGGGATCGCCGTGGGGGTGGGCGTTGCGCTCGTGCTCTCCGGGTGTGGGCAGAGTGTGGACGGGCAGCCGGAGGTGAGTGGTGCTCCGTTGACGAAGGAGCAGTTGTTCGATCCGTGTGGGGTGCCGGAGAGTGCGTTGGTCGCGGCGGGAGCCGATCCGGCGTCGAAGGATGACAATCCGTTCTCGGTGCCGAGGGCTGAGTGGAAGGGGTGCGGGTGGAACGCGGGCGATCATTTCATCTCACTGTTCACCACGGCCAATACGATGCAGGAAGTTCGCGCAAACGACTACCTACACGACTTCAAGGACGTGACCGTCGGCGACCGTAAGGCAACCCAGTATCTGCTCGGCACCCGTACGCCTCCGAACCAGTGCGGATTAGCTTTCGAGAGCAGCCAAGGGACAGTTCTGCTACAGGCCAGCAAGTTCATCGACGACAAATCGCCGACCGACCCGTGCACACTCGCAAACGATGCCGCCCCGCATTTCGTGAGTGTCCTGCCCCGGTAAGCGCGAGACAAGGACCTGACGATGGCAGAGTCGAACGTGGTTGCGAACGATTTTCAGACACTCGCGGGCGAAGCGGCCGCCGGTCGTCTCATCATTGAACACGATGCGGCCGAACGCTGCGCGAAATGGTGCGATGACTACATCGCAGATTTACGCTCATTGGCACTCCGCGCACAAGACATGGTGCTCGTGGACTCATTCGGCGACCTGAATTCCGCTACAACTCTTGGTAAGAAGTTCGCAGAACTCGCCAACGGCGGAACTGGCAGTGGCTCGTATACGGATGCGGTAACCAAACACATCGAGATCCTTACCCAAATGGCCGATATGTACCGCAAAGCCGGTGCCGCATTCAAGAACTGCGACGAAGCCTCTCAACTCGCGATCAAGCAGCAGACCAACAAGCTCGACTGACTACTGGGGGAACCATGCCGTTCGTAGCTTTTATGACCGGACTGTCGAATCTGCGCGCGGCCACGGATCGCGTCGGCTCGCTGTTCGATTCCGATATCGCGCCGGCGCAGTCCGAACTGGACGCGCAGGCCGACGGGAACAAGGAGCGGAACCGCATCTACGGCGAGAACCAGGCCCTGGCCTCGGGTTTCTCCGGTGAGTACACCCAGCAGGTCGTGCCGCCGGTGATGGAGACTTTCACCGACATGTCGCATTCCCGCATCATGCAGTTCGTCGAGTCGATCGACATCGGCCAGATGAGTACAAGCATTCAAGGCTGGACCCAGCTGGCCAACGATACGACGGCCAAAGCGACCGCCTTCCACGACAACATCAGCAAGGAGATGGAGCGTGGATGGGCGGGTAGCGCTGCCACTCAGGCACTGGCCAGCACCAAGGCGTATCTCACCGATATCCACAAGGTCGATCAGGCCGCCAAGCTGATCGCCAACAAGATGGACGAGGCGCGGTCGGGCTTTCAGCAGGTGAAGTACTCGGTCCCGCACGAGTCCGACGACCAGGGCGACAGCAAATTGGGAATCCTGGTGTCGGTTCTCTCGCCCGCCACCGGGAAGGTCATCGATAGCGCAAGCGCCGGCCGGGCGGAAGCCGCGCAGGCCGCCGCCCGTGAGGTCATGCGAACCGTCTACCAGCCGGTTGCCCAGCAGTCCGACACCCAGGTCCCCAAGGTGCCGGGACCGTCCAAACCGCAGCAGGACAACCCGGGGAACGGCGATCCCGACGACGGCCCCGGCAGCGGAATCACCAACGGCGACAACAGCAACACCGGTGGAACCCCGGGTACGAACCCGGCAAACACGACCACCGAGCCGGAAGACCCTACAACGACCGAACCGGGCGACGACGAGGACAGCGGCGACGATTCCTCATCGTCGACGGAGGAACCCGCCGCCACGACACCCGAGGACACCACACCGGCCTCCACCCCTGCGACGAACCCAGCCGCAACCACGCCCGCAGGCACCACCCCGAACGGCCTGGGCTCAGGCGGCGGCGCAGGCGCGGGTGCGGGTGCGGGCGGCGGAAGCCCGAGCGTTCCCGGCGCGGGCAGCTCGCTCCCCGGCGCAGGCGGTGCCGCCCCCGGCGCCGGAGCAGGCCAGAAGCTCGCCGCGTCCGCAGGCGGGTCGGCGGGCCGGGCGGGGATGCCCGGCATGGGCGGCATGGGCGCACCGGGCGCGCGCGGTGGCAAGGACGACGAGAACGAACACGGGGCTCCCGACTATCTGCGCGGCGTGCAGGAGGAACTGCTCGGTCCGGACCGGGCGCATGTCCCGCCGGTCATCGGTGGGGACGCATGACCGACAACTGGGAGCTCACCCAGTTCGAATTCTGGGTCGCCTGGGAAACTCTCGGCCACGACCGCATGCCGTGGCCGTTGACCTTCACCGCAGGCGTGGAGACCCAGGCCGAGTTCGACCGTGAATGCCGCATCGCCGCCGATTCCCTCATCGCCAAGATCGGTGACGACGAATCGCTTTACCACGCCCTGCACGCCTTGGCGCATCCGGAGATCCGCATCGAATTGTTCGGTCACCGTTTCGACGGCCGGACCCGCATGGTCCGAGCGTGTGCGACGACCGAGTCCACCATCGGCACCGTCGCGGCTCAACTCCCCGGCCCCGAATACGGCCAGGGCGGCAACATCCTCATCTCCCTGCGCCCCGCCCACGCCGTGACCCAGCGGCTGATCTCCATCCTGCCGACGGTTCCGCCGGGCACAAGCCAGGGTTTCGACCTGCACCGCGACGAATTCACCACCACCCCAGACCCTTACGCCACCCGTCGTACTCCGGCCGAACACGCCCTGGCATTCCTCAAACGCCCGTTCCGCACCTCCGCCGAATTCCGCGTCGACAAGGGTCCCGCCCTGGACGGCTGGCAAGAAGGTGGCACAACACTCCAGGTCATCGACTACACCAACGACGGCCGCTATCTCCTTCGAGACGCGACCCGAGTCTCAGCCCACCCCCTGACCTCCGACCGCCTGAACAACGAGCTCCAAAACCTCATCGCCCGAGCGGCCGCCGATCAAAACCAGTCAGCTTGGTAGGCAGGCACTTTCACTGCGCGGTGTAGCCACCGTCGACGAGGTGATAACTGCCGGTGATGAAACTGGCGGCGTCGCTGGCGAGGAACAGGACCAGGTTGGCGACCTCTTCCGGCGTACCGAGACGGCCGATCGGGTGCTTGTCTTCCAGGAACTTGGTGGTTTCGGGATCGTCGGCCAGTAGCGGGGTGCGGATGTAGCCGGGTCCGACGGCGTTCACGCGGACATTCTGCCTGGCGTATTCGAGGGCACCGTTCTTCGTCAGACCGAGCAGCGCGTGCTTGGCGGTGACATATCCGGCGTATTCGGGATTTCCGACACTGGCGAGGATCGAGGCCATATTCACGATCGCCCCGCCACCGTTCGCCGCGAGCACCGGCAATTGCTCGCGCATTCCGTAGAACACGGAGTCGAGGTTCACCGCCATCACCTTGCGCCACCCCTCGATCGAATAATCACCGATCGCGTTGCGCTCCCCCGTGATTCCCGCATTGTTCACAGCGATCCCCAACGGCAACATCTCCTGCGCGGCCGCCACACTCCTTGCCACGTCCCCCGGATCAGCCGCATCCCCGGCCAGCGCCACCGCAGTCCCCCCCGTTCACCACGATCTCGTCGGCAACCTCCCGCGCCGCCCCCTCGTTCAGATCGAACACCACCACCGACGCCCCGTTCCCTGCCAACCCGAGCGCCACCGCCCGCCCGATCCCCGACCCCGCCCCACTCACCACAGCCGACCGATGCCCCACCTCGTAAACAGCCACGCCGATCCTCCATCCCGTTGCTACCGCACCGATGAATCAGGACGAACTAACCGTTTCAGAGTAATCAGAAGGTCGGCCCGACGGCAGTGTAGAAGTAATGCGTTCCCTCCCGAAGTGAGAGGATCCAGCGCGAGCTCCCCGAATCCGCCTGTTACTCAGGCCATCCTGGTTCGGGTGGCAATTCTGGAAGCGCCGCAGGTTGCCTGAAGGGTTGCGGGTTGCGCAGCTCCGGAGGCACTGGGTTCTCAACTGTGGCGCAAGGGTCGCTGGCCGCGCGCGTGGACCACTTCTCGGTGATGGTGGTGTCGCGCAGCACCCATCCTTCGAAAACATCGTCGGTGGGGTATCGCGCGGGCCCGGACAGCGTCGCCACCACCGCTGGTCTGTCGGTAGCCCGCCTGAAGTCCAGCGTTGTCCAGTGTGGATTGAGGGCGTTCGCACCGAACGGCTGAAATTCGCGGGGCCCCCGCTGAGTCACCACCGCGTCGGCCCAGGTACAGACCCCCGCACGCCAACCACCGTCGGGTTGCTGATCGAGGTCGACGAAATGCGCATACATTGTCCCGAAAGCTGGTCGATCAGCGGCGATGACTTCATGTCCGAACTTTCCGAAATACAAAGTCGTGCTGGTCTCGGCATTATCGAAAAATACCCGAAATCCCGGATACGTTGTGTCGGCAACACCTTCGTGCAGGAAGGTTGTGTTGGTCGCCCATGCGACAAACGACGATTCAACGAATCCCCGGACAACTGCAGCGGGTGCGGACCGCACCTCGATACCCGGATCTGCCGACCAGCGAAAACTGACATGAAGATACTCGGGCAATCGGTAAGGCTCCGCATCCTTCGGTGAACAGCCGGCGCACGTACCGACGAGAACTACCGCGGCGGCGCCCCACACTCGCGCCCACCCCATCACCGAGTCCCGCTCTCGCGGGGATCCTTCCCGTTGTCCCACTGAGCTTCGTACTGTACGAGACCGAGGAGAAAACGCATCATCGCACCATTGAACTCGACCAAATTCGTCTCGGGGGAATCTCCGTTCATCCGGCCGATGTCCTCGTACGACTTCAGTTTCCCTGTTGCCGGATCGAAGAATTGCCCGACGTCGGGGTCGTTACGATAGTCCGGTTGTCCGGATGCGAGCGACATCCCCTGCAACACGTTGTAGTAGCGCTCGGACGAGTTCCCCTCCGCGCTGATGTCGGCTTGTGGTCCGATCTCGGGCACCGATCCGAGGAGCCACGAACGCACGTGGGGAGAAGTCATCTTCCATGCCAATTCGGTACTGTCGTCGCCGATAATCGGCAATCGCTTGCCCGCAAAGGCGGTTCCCTCACGCACAGAATCGAACAACGCCTGCTTTTCCTTGAGCGCCTCGGCCTGGTCCTTGATACGGGTGTCCAACTCGAGTTGCATCCCGACCTGGGCTCCCTGATCGATCTTGCCTGCCCACATGCCAAGCGCCGAGTCCTGACCACCGCTCAGCCCGAACTGCTGATTCAGCTGCGAAATCGCAGCATAGGCCGAGGTGTTGAAATTCACGGCCGTTTGGGGATTGGAATCCATCACCGCGAAGATATTGTTCACCTGATCCTGACCGAGTGCACTGAATCCACCGGTCTGCAGTAGTTCGGGTCGGACGCCGACCATATTCGGGATGTAGTTCGACATCAGATCGCCGAGCGCCCCGGTAATCTTGGGATTCGCCGAGCCGATCGACTCGACACTGCCGTCTATATGCAGCAGCTGATCCTTGTGGGAGCCTATGTATTCGGCAATTTCCCCGGCCGAGGCCCCCGCTTGCGAATTCAGATGCTGGTCATCCGACATCGCATGCGCATCGATGCCCTGCAACACGGCGGTGAGTCCCTGTTCTTGGCCCGCCCAGTTGTTGTCGAGCAATGCGCCGATGTGCTGTTGTGCATCGTAAGTCTGCCCCGGAGACACAGTTGCGGACATATTGTCGCCGGTCAGGAAGTCGTGAACCGCCTGATGGTCGCCCGATGCCGCCTCCAGCATCCGACTGGCGAGCTTGTCCGGATTGTCAGCGGTGATTCCGGTTTCGCCGACGGTGTTTGCCCCGCCCACGATTTCCGCCGCCTGTTTCAGAACACCCCGGTCCAGATCGCTGCCTTGTGCGAGACCGTCGTCGCCGCGGTTCATCAACTCGGCGAGCGTGGTGAAATCATCGGCTCGGGGCACGGTGTCGCCGAGGTCGACGGGATTGCCGTGGCCGGAATCGCCCGGTTTGCCCTTCTGCAGCGGGCTCTCGGTGAGCAGTGTGCGGATCGGGGCCGGCAGCTGGGTCATGCCGCCGCGATCGGCAACCTGAGCGGTATCACCCACCATGCCCATTGTGGTGACCTGTGGGTTCGACATGAGCTGCAGTGCGTTGGCGACACCGGCGCTGACGGTGTTCTGCTGGTCCTCGGGCAACCCCGCACCGATCGCCGCGATCTGTTCGACGCTCTTGCCGTCCATCGAGCGCATCAGTTGCTGCAGGTAATCGTACTGTTCTTGGGGTAGATCCACCGGTCGCCCAGCGAGCAGGTCGGCACGCTGCTGCTCAGTGAGGGTGGTGGCGAGGGTCAACCGCTCGAGTTCCTCCGGCGTAGCTTTCCCACTCATGAAGTCCGCGAGGTCGCGTTCGGCGGTGGTCGGGTTGAGGCCCGCCGACTCGGGCGCCAGCGTGGCAATCGCGGTGAGAGCGGTACGGATGGCCTGTGCGCATGCCTCATCCGCCCAGCCGAGCTCGGCGGCGAGACGCTGCAACGACACCGTCTGATTGGCCGCTTCGTTGGCACGGACCGCATCGGGTGCGGCATTGGTCAGCGTTTCTGAGACATCCCACTGCTCGTGCACAGTGAAACTGTCCGCCTCGAGGTCTCGGACGGTTGTCTTCAGGCTCTGCACGATCGGCGCCATCGCCGCTTGCCCGGTGCGGCATGCGGCGGCCAGGTCGTCGAATGCGCTTGCCAGAACGCGCATCTGGGTCTGCTCGCGATCGGCGCGGGTCGCGGCGGCGGTGTACGCCTCGCCCGACCAGTCGAGCCCCGCGATCGTCGTGTACATCTTCGACGCGGCGGTGACGAGCCCTTGGCTGATCGAATCAGCTTGTCGCGCCGGGTAATCGAGGTCGATATTCCAGTACATGACTTGTGAACGGGTAGGCGCCATGTCAGCGCACTCCCGCGTTGAGGTCGCCTAGCGCACTCAGCCGGGTCGCGGTGTCGATATCAGTTTCCCGATAGGCGTCGGCGCTGTGCCGCAGCACGCTGGCGAGCTCGCTGTACCGTCCGGACACCACACGCAGGGCCTTGGTGCGGGCTGATTCGAGTTTGTCGAGTTCGGGACCGGTGAGCGAGCCCTGCATGAACGACCCGAGCGTTCCGAGCACCCCACCACCCGCATCGAAGGCTGGTAAGCGCCCGACATCACCGACGACTTCGTCGATGGTCCCCGCCGCCGTCCTGAGTTCTTCTGGTGAGACCTGCACGCAACCCCCCGTTGCCACTGAATTCGGTCGAGCCTGGTGTTGGATGCTAGGCGCGAATCACCGCTCGGTAGAGGGGCCGATGGGGGTGTTCACCAGAGATTCTTCTCCTGGCCACGGCCGGTGAAAGGTTGCGGAGAAATAGAAGAACCCGACCTGATTCACAAGTCGGGTTTCTCGGAGCCCCCTGTCAGGATTGAACTGACGACCTTCGCTTTACAAGAGCGGTGCTCTACCACTGAGCTAAGGAGGCGGGTACTGATGTGCCCCGGAGGGCAGCGACCATCATAGCCGGACACGTCCGCCGCGTGACACCGAGTTCGGTGTCACGCGGGGACGCCCAGCGAGCGGTCCCGGCGCAGTATTCGGAAGGTACCGGTCAGGACTGGGCGCGGGCGGCGTCGTCGGCGGCCATGGCGTCGCGCAGGCTCTTGGGACGCATGTCGGTCCAGTTCTTCTCGACGTACTCGACGCACGCGGCCCGGCTTTCTTCGCCGAACACGACGCGCCAACCCGCCGGGACCTCCGCGAACGCGGGCCACAGGGAGTGCTGCTCTTCATCGTTGACCAGAACGAAGAAGCGGCCGTCCTCGTCGTCGAAGGGGTTGGTGCTCATTTCACCTCACTGGATACTGGCGCTGTGTACGGGATCGCTGAGGCTGGCAAGCCCCGAGCGTTGTGTCGACCCTAGCAAGCCATACGTTACGCGTAGGCGGTTACCTCAGCTCGCGAAGAAATCGAGCAGGATCTTGTTCACGGCCTCGGGCCGTTCGAGGTAGCCGAAATGACCCGCGTCGGGGATTTCCTGGTACCGGGCGCCGGGGATGGCCTCGGCGACCTCGCGCGACAGGTACGGGGGAATCATGCGGTCGTCGGCGAAACCGATCGCCAGGCAGGGCACGGTGATCGCGCGGTAGGCGGCCACACGGTCGAAGTCGTGGTCCATGGCGCGCTGGGCGCGAATGCCCGCGGTGGCCGGTCCACCGGTGAATTCGAACAGGTCGAGCCAGTCGCGGGCGGCGTTGCGGTCGGCCATGGTGGCGGGCGACAGGTTCATCACCGCCGTGACGGCGGCCTCGAACTTGGCGGGCAGTTGCACGCCCGAGGCGTCGAGGTCCTGCTCACCGGCCGACAGGGTCTTCTGGAACTGGTCGAGACGGCCGTGACCGGCCATGAACACGGCCTTGCGCACGAGATCGGGGCGGGCGAGCGCCAGTTCCTGGGCCACCCGCGCGCCCATCGACGTGCCTGCGACCAGCGCGGGGCCCTCGTCGAGGAGTTCGATGAGCGCGGCGGTGTCGGCGACCAGTTCCTCGATGCGCATACCGCCCGCGGCCTCGTAGGACGGCGCGATGCCGCGGTTGTCGAAGGTGCACACCCGGTATCCGGCCGCGACCAGCGCGGGCACCTGGTGCAGCTCCCAGACGCGTCCGGGCGAACCGGTTCCCATGATCAACACCACCAGCGGACCGCCGCCCTTGACGTCGGTGCCCTTGGTACGGTCGCCCTTGACCTGATAGTTCAGTGCGATGCCGTTCACCGTGGCCAGTGGCATGGGGAAACCTTTCGGTCGGGTTGACGAACCAATCCACGGTAACCGGCGCCCGATACTATTGACTACTCGCACGAAGAGCGTTGGAAAACCGGGAGGACGAACCACTATGGCCGCGAAGAGCACCGCCAACGACATCGCCGACGACGAGCTCGAACCGCTGGCCGACGAGACCGCTCGCCAGGCCCAGCGCGTGGTCGCGGCATATGCCGAGGACGCCGACGAGTGCCGCATGCTGCTGTCGATGCTCGGCATCGGCCCCAGCTGAGCAATCACCTACTACAACCTCAAAACGGCACCCTGCGACGCAAAGGATGCGTGAGTGGACCAGATGATCGATGAACAGTCCAACGACCGTCCGTCCGAGGAACCCGTGGCACCCTCGGGTGCGGGATCGGGATTCGTCGTCGTCGCCAACCGGCTCCCGGTCGACCTCGAGAAACTGCCCGACGGCACCACCCGGTGGAAGCGCAGCCCCGGCGGTCTGGTGACCGCGCTGGAACCGGTACTGCGCAGCAACAAAGGCGCCTGGGTCGGCTGGGCCGGGGTGCCCGATGTCGACGTCGAGCCGATCATCGAGGACGGGCTCGAGCTGTATCCGGTGCCGCTGTCGTCGCAGGAGGTGGAGGACTACTACGAGGGGTTCTCCAACGGCACGCTGTGGCCGCTGTACCACGACGTGATCGTGCGGCCCGTGTACGACCGGGCCTGGTGGGCGGCCTATGTGGAGGTCAACCGGCGCTTCGCCGAGGAGACCGCGAAGGTGGCCGCCGAGGGCGCGACGGTCTGGGTGCAGGACTACCAGCTGCAACTGGTGCCGAAGATGCTTCGCATGCTTCGCCCGGATCTGACCATCGGGTTCTTCCTGCACATCCCGTTCCCGCCGGTCGAGCTGTTCATGCAGATGCCGTGGCGCACCGAGATCGTCGAGGGCCTGCTCGGCGCCGACCTGATCGGTTTCCATCTGCCCGGTGGCGCGCAGAACTTCCTGTACCTGGCCCGCAGGCTGGCCGGCCAGCCCACTTCGCGCGGCACCATCGGTGTGCGGTCCAAGCTCGGTGTGGTCCAGGTCGGTTTCCGCACGGTGCGCGTGGGCGCGTTCCCGATCTCGATCGATTCCGCCGAACTCGACGAGCACTCACGACGCCGGTCGGTGCGTGAGCGCGCGGCCAAGATCCGCGCCGAATTGGGCAATCCGAAGAACATCATGCTCGGCGTCGACCGTCTCGACTACACCAAGGGCATCGACATCCGCCTCAATGCCCTCCAGGAGCTCCTGGAGGAGGGTCGCATCGACCCGGCCGAGACAGTGATGGTCCAGCTGGCAACGCCGTCGCGTGAGCGCGTACAGAGCTACATCAAGATGCGCGGCGACATCGAACGTCAGGTGGGCCGGATCAACGGCGAATTCGCCCGTGTGGGCTACCCGGTGGTGCACTACCTGCACCGGCCGATCCCCCGCGACGAGCTGATCGCCTTCTTCGTGGCCGCCGACGCCATGCTCGTCACACCGCTGCGCGACGGCATGAACCTGGTCGCCAAGGAGTACGTGGCCTGCCACAGCGATCTCAACGGCGCCCTGGTCCTCAGCGAGTTCACCGGTGCGGCAGCCGAATTGCGGCAGTCCTACCTGTGCAACCCGCACGACCTGGACAGCGTGAAGGACGCGATCGTCGGCGCCCTCGACGACGACCGCGACACCAAACGCCGCCGCATGCGCTCCATGCGCCGCCAGGTCCTCACCCACGACGTGGACCGCTGGGCCCGCGCCTTCCTCGACGCCCTCTCCCAGGGCAGTGTGGCCGGCTCCGCGCTACTCAGCGAGGACGACGACAACTACCCCGAAACCAGCCGTTAGGACTCAGACCGGCGTGACCTGGGAAACCAGCCAGCGATCGCCGGTCTTGTCCAGCGAGACCCGGACGCGGCTGCCCGAGGCGGTGCCCTGCGGTGTGTCCTTGCTGGTGGTCACCTGATTCAGGTACAGCAGCACCACCGCGTGTTCCGGTTCGGCGGAGATCACGCCTTCGGCCTGCGTTGTCGCCTTGACGGTGAGCTGCTTCTCCTTGGCGCCCGGCGCGATGGCTTCCTCGATGAGCCGCAGGTAGTCGTTGCGGAACGACTCGCTCAGGCCGTCGGCCGCCTTGGGCAGCTCGGTGTCGACGGTGACGTGCTCATAGCTGAACATGGCGCTCACCGTGCGGCTCGCCGTGCTCATCGCCTCGCCGCGGGCCTGCTCGGTGCGGTCGTGCTCCCACAGCTGGTAGCTGCTGACGCCGAGCACGGCGGCGGCGATCAGGCCGAAGACCGCGAGGACGCCGAAAATGATCTGTGCGCTTCTGCGGCTCATCCCACGAACTCCACTTTCGACACGGTCATGCCCGTCTCACCGTTGGTCACGGTGATGCGGAATCGGTACTGACGCGATTGGGGTTCGGGCGAACCGTTGTTGGTCACCGTCTGTTTCGCGGCGACGAGCACCTGCGCGGATTCGAGGTCGGCCGAAACGATGGCCGACTCGACGACGCTGCCGTTGGACACCACGTTGGCCTGCTTGACGACATCCATGAACGGGTCGACACGACCGTCGAACTCGGACTTGAAGTCGCCCGACGCCACGGCCAGGATGCGGTCGATGTCTTCCTTGGCCGATTCGGCGCGGATGGTCGTCAGGTTCAGCACGGCCTGGCGTGCGGTCTCGGTGTACTCCGCGCGCAGGTCCTCTTCGGCGTCGGTCATGAACGCGGCGACGGCGGAGGCGCCCGCACCGACCATGAGCGCGAGTACGAGGACGGCCGCCGCCGCGACGGCGAGGGCGCGACGCACGCGCGACTTCTTCTCCCCGTCGGGAACGTTCTGCACCGTCGCGTCCGCGGACTGCGCGATGCCGCCGGCGAGCTTCACGGTCGGAGCGGATGAATCGACGGCGTCCATGTCGAGCCGCGCGGCGGGCTCCACGGCATCCTTGCCGAGTTTCACCGTGGGTGCTGCCGCGCTCTCGGCGCCCTTCGCGGTAGCAGCGGCGGCGACCTCGGCGAACTTCACCGTGTCGGCCGACCTGGCGGCAACCTCGGCAGTCGGTGATGTGGATTCGCTCTTACTCACGGCCACCGTCACGGCCGCCTTCTCCTCGACCGGCGGCCCGGCCGAGCGTGCGGCCCGGCGACGCGGGCGGCGGTTGTCGTTGTCGTTCATCGTTGCTGCTCCTCCAACATCGCCTGCCAGCTGGCCGGAACGGTGCCCGAACCATCGGTGGCGATGTCACCTTGGCGGTAGGTGCGTCCGTCTGTGCCCAGGTACGTACCCGTCGACGGATCATAGGGGCGCGCTGCGGCGGGCGTCACAGCGCCCGTCGATGCGCCTGCCGGTGCGGACGCCGGAGCGACCGGCTCTACCTCGCCGAACGGCGGGTTGTTGCCCTCGGGCACGAACCCGGTCCGGCACAGTTCGGGGGTGGGTGCGCGGCGGCCGGGGAACTCCATGCACGGGGTGTTGCGGATGCCGCGGACCGCGATGTTCGAGTCCTGCGGAACCTTGCAGTACAGCCCGGGCGGAGTGTCCATCGGCGTCAGGTCGCTCGGCTCCCGCCACTGCTCCGCGGGCAGGAAGCCGGTGGTGCAGGCGGGCGGGTCGTTGAGCACGGTCATGAAGTCGACCATCACGCCGTATTTGGCCGGACCGCGGATGGCGGTGCGCAGCGCCGCGATCAACGGCGGGAAGACGACCAGAAGTTGTTCCACGCTCGCGTTGTAGGTCACCCCGACCTGCCCGAGGCTCACCAGGTTTCGCGCCAGCAGCGGCAGGGTGGGACGCAGATCCTGGAACTGCTTGTTCACCACCTCCATCGCGGAAGGGCCGTTGTTCAACAGGTTTCGCAGCGTCGGGTCGCTTTCCCGGAGCTGGTCGGTGATCGTGGCCAGATCGTTTGTCCAGGAACGGATATCGGCTTCGGACTCGATCTGCGTGTCGAGCAGGGGGCCGATCTGGTCGAGCAGCTTCTTGGTCGGTTCGATGTCGGTCTCGGCCTGCTGGATCAGCAGCGCCGCGGAGTCGATGAACCGTTGCAGGTCGGGTCCGGCGCCGTTGAACGCCAGGAACGCCTCGTCGATCACCTGGCGCAGCCGGGTATCGGCGACGGTGGCGAGCAATTTGTCGGCCTGGTCGAGCATCGCGCCGACATCCTGCGGCAGATGGGTGCGCTGCACCGGGATCACCGAGCCGTCGCGCAGGTGCCCGTCGGCGGGCTGTTCGCTCGGCACGAGGTCGACGTACTGCTCGCCGATCGCCGAGACACTGCGTACCCAGGCACTCGAATCGGCGGGGACCTTGTAGTCGCTGTCGATCGACAGGTCCGCCTCGACGCCCGCGGGCGTGAGCCGCACCGCCTCCACCTTGCCGATGTTCTGGCCCCGGTAGGACACATTGGCCGTCGGGTAGAGCCCGCCGGTGGCGGCCAGCTGCACGGTCACCGCGTACCGGCCGATGCCGAACATCGCGGGAACATGCAGGTAGCTGCCGCTCATCACGACCAGACCGATCACGGTGAGCACCGCGAAGATCGCGAGCTGGGCTCGCACGAACCGGGTGAGTTTCATCGACCCGCCCCTTCCTGGCCGGGCAGCGGCGCGGTGATGCCGGGGATGGCGGGCAGACCGGGAATGGCCGGTAGCCCGGGAATGGCGGGCGCGGGTGCGGGGGCCGGTGCGGGCGCCATCGGCGCGGTGGCCGGGTCACCGGCATCCGTCGCGGTCGACGGCGCGAACGAGCCGACCACACCCTCGACACCACCGAAGCGACCGCCGAGCGGCGTACCGGTGAGCCAGTTGCTGTCGAGACGGCTTGCGGTCAGGTCGAAGGTGATGAACAGATTCAGGTAGTCGCCCATGATCGCGTTGTCGATATTCCTGATCGGGAACGGGAAGGTCGGCAGGATGCCGAGCGCCTGGATCAGGTTGGTCCCGGTGTCGGCCAGCGTCTGCAGCACGGGGCCCAGACTGCGCAGGTTGGCCACCAGGTCGTCGCTGCTGGTCTTGATCAGTCGTTCGCTGACGTCGCCGAGCTCGCCGAGCGCCGTGATCGCTCTGGCGATATTCGCCGATCGGTCGGCCAGGGCGGTGAGCGCGGGATGGATCTGCTCGATCGCCTCGGCGATCACCTCACGCTGACCGGCCAGTTTCACCGCCAGCCGATCCAGACCCTCCATCGCGGCGATGATGCTGCCGGTCTGGCGCTGCAACCCGGTCGTCAGCTCGTTGAGCTGCGGGAGCAGGTCGGCGATCTCGTCCTCGCGACCGTTGACCATCGCGTTCAGCTCGGTGGTGATCGTCTCGAGCTGCGCGATACCGCCGCCGTTGAGCACCACCGACAGCGACGACAGCACCTGTTCGGTGGTCGGGTAGGCACCGGCCCGTTCGAGCGGGATGACATCGCCGCCCCGCAGCTGACCGGTCGGTGGTTCGCTTGTCGGCGCGGCCAACTCGACGTGGTTGCTGCCGAGCAGACTGGTCTGCCCGATCTTGGCGACCGCGTTGGCGGGCAGGCGCACATCGGGATTGAGCGAGACCGTCACCAGCGCGTGCCAGCCCTCGACCTCGATCCCGGTGACATTGCCGACCTCGATGTCGTTCACCCGCACCGGCGAATTCCGGGTCAGCGTCGTGACATTGGGCATCTGGATGCGCACCGTGTAGGAGCCGTCCATCCGCCCCTCGGAGCCAGGCATGGGCAACGAGTTGAGCCCGTCGAACTGACAACCGGTGGTGCCGAGCGCCACGGCGACGCCGACGGCCAGCCCGGCGAGTATGCGCCGCCTCATCGCGGTCCTCCTGGAATGGCAAGCCCGGCAAGACCTTCGGGCACGGTGATCGGCGACGCGACCGGCGCCTGATCCTGCTCGACCGCACCGGCCAGGCTCGGATCGCTGTACACCAGCTGCTCGGGGAAGGCGGTGACGCCGGTGGCCGGGTTGGTCATGATCGGCACGTAATTCATTGCCAGCGAACTGATCACCGGTGCGAGGAACTCGGCGCACAGGTCGGCGGAGCGGTCGGAGTTGTTGTGTTCGATGGCTCGGATCGATCCGCACAGGAAGCTGAGCGGATTGGCCGTGTTGTTGAGCGCCACCGCGCCGGTGAGCGAACCCTGAGCCGGTTTGTAGAGCTGGTAGAAGTTCACCATCGCCGTGGGGCCGGAGTGCAGCACCCGTTCGATCTCGGGCCGATTGTCCACCAGGGTCTGGGTGACGTCGGCGAGCCGCTCGACGCCCTCGGTCAGCTCCCCACCGGTCCCCTCGAGGAACCGCTTCACATCGGCCAGTGCCACATCGAGGCTGTCCAGACCGGCGCCGAGTTCTTCCGACGCACCGGCAAGCACCGACGACACCGACGCGAGCCGGCCGCTGAACTGCACGATCTGCTCGTTGCTCGCCGAGAGCACCTCGACGAACTTCTGCAGGTTGCGGATGGTGGCGAACAGGTCGGTTCGCCCGTCGGAGAGGGTGGTCAGGGTCGCGGACAGTTCACGCAGGGTGTCGCGGAACTTCTGGCCGTTGCCGTCGAGGTTCTGGGCCGCGGTGTCGACGAAGCGGCCGAAGGAGCCCTGCTTGTCGTCACCGACCGGACCGAGCGCCGCCGACAGCTTGGTCAGCTCGGCCTTGATCTCGTCCCACTCCACCGGCACCGCGGTGCGCTCGAGCGGAATCTGCGCTCCGTCGGCCAGTTTCGGGCCGCCGGTGTAGGCGGGCGCGAGCTGCACGAATCGGGCCGAGACCAAGGACGGCGCGATGATGACGGCGCGCGCGTCGGCGGGCAGGTCGACATCGCTGTCGATGCTCATCTTCACCTGAACCTGGCCGCGGCCCGGTTCGATGGAGTCGATGCTGCCGACGGTGACGCCGAGTACCCGCACCTCGTCGCCCGCGTACAGACCGGTGGTCGAGGTGAACGAGGCGGTCACCGTGTTCTTTCCGGCGCCGGTCACGAGGTAGACACCGACCGCGACCAGCGCCGCGATCACCACCACCGCCACCGCGATCGTCCAGCGCGGCAACCCGCGCACCTGCTGGGTCGAGCTCATCGCGGGGGGTCCTCCTCGGCAGGAGCGATGTACGGCGTCCTGGGGTGGGTGAAGATGTCGATCACGTCCTGGGGCAGTTGTTCTGGCCAGACCAGCGCGTCGACGAGCGGACGGAGCTCGACACTTGTCGCGTTCACCACGTAGGCGTTGAACCAGGGTCCGTTGCCGACCTGCTCGCCGAGCGCGGCGGCGTAGGGGCCGAGACCGTCGAGGGCATCGTTGAGGTTCTGCTTGTTGCGCTGGAGCAGGGCGAGGACCGAATTCAGGCGGTCCAGCGTCGGCCGCATCTGGGGCTCGTTGTCGGCGACCAGGCCCGAAAGCTGTCTGGCCACATCGTCGATGTACACGACGAGCTGGTTGATCGCGGCCCGGCGCCGGTCGAGCTCGCCGAGCAGCGCGTTGCCGTCGATGAGCAGTGTGTTGAGCTGGGTGCTGCGGTCGGCCAGGATCTTGGTGACGTTCTGTGCCCTGGCCAGCAGGTCGGTCAGCGCCTGGTCGCGGGTGTTGATGCTGCGGGAGAGGGCGGTGACGCCGTCGAGCGCGTTGCGCAGCGGGCCCGGTGTGTCGGCGAACGCGGCCGACAGCGTATCGAGGGTCTGGTCGACCTGCTCCAGGTCGAGGTCGCGCACCGTCCCGCCGAGATCGCTCAGTGCTTCGTTGAGCGAGTAGGGCGAGGTGGTCCGCTCGACCGGAATGGTGTCCCGCGCGCCGATGGCGCCGGGGCCGTCCGGCACCACATCCAGGGATTTGCGGCCGAGCACGGTGTTGGTCTTGATCGCGGCGGTCGTCTTCTCCCCCAGCACGATCGACTCGTCGAGGTCGAATTTCACCAGAACCTTGTCGCCGTCGAGGCTCACCTGCCGTACCTCGCCGGAGCGCACACCGGCCACGTGCACCGGGTCGCCGGGGACGAGACCGCCCGCGTCGAGGAAGTTCGCGGTGAAGGCGGCCCCCGAGCGGATGAACGGGAGATCGGTGAATTGCAGCGTCGCGAGCGAGATCGTCAGCGCCAGCACCACGCCGACGATGCCGATCGTCGCCGCGGGCGACTTGTCCTCATTCATTGGGCTTGCACCTTCCGGTGACCTGCAGCGCCGGCATGTGGACTTCCATCGGCTTGCCATCGGGGCCACTGATCAACAAGTTGGTACCGCAGATGTAGAGCTGGAGGAAGGAGCCGTAGGCGCCGATCCGGATGAGTTTCTTGTAGGTATCCGGCAGTCTGTCGAGCACCCATTGGATGTGGTCGGACCCCTCGTCCAGATTGGTGGCGAGCCGACCGGTCTGTTCGATCGTGGAGCGCAGATCGGGACGGGCCTGCACCAGCAGGTCGTTGACCTCCTTGGTCGCGCCCGCGATCCTCGGCAACGCGTTGCCGATCGGATCGCGCTCCGCGGACAGGTCGCTGACCAGGCGCTGCAGTTCGTCGATGGTGGTGGCGAATTGATCGCCGCGATCGCTGACCGTGGCGAGCACGGTGTTCAGGTTGTCGATCACACTGCCGATCAGCGCGTCGCGATCGGCCAGGGTTTTGGCGAAGCCGCCACCGCTGTTGAGCAGCGACACGAGCGTTCCGCCCTGCCCCTGGAAGATCTGCAGCAGCGCCTCGGTGAGGTCGTTGACCTGCGCCGGGTCGAGCCCGCGCAGCAGCGGCTTGAATCCGCCGAGCAGCAGGTCGAGGTCGAGGGCGGGCTGGGTCTGCTCGAGGCCGATGGTGTCGCCGTCGGAAAGCCGGCGAGCCGAGCCCGGCCCCTCCAGCAGCTCCAGATAGCGGTCGCCGACCAGGTTCTCGTACTTGATCGCCGCCCGGGTGCTGGCCAGGACCGCGTACTTGGTGTCGACATCGAACTCGACGTGCGCGAGGTTGTCGTCGCCGACCTTCACCGAGGTCACCGAACCCACCGGCACACCGGCGATGCGCACCTTGGCGCCGGGCACCATGCCCGAGGAGCTGGTGAACACCGCGCGGTAGCCGTTCTCGCTGGAGAACCGCGCCTGGCTCAAAACGATTGCCAGACCGGCGAATACCAGCGTCATCACCACGGTGAAGATCGCCAGTTTGATCGTCGTCGAGGTGTTCTTCACCGTGTGACTCCCGGCATTCCGTCCAGCAGCAGCTGGAATACCCGAGGCATGCCGTGGAATTCGTGGCGCGTGGTCGGTGCGTACGGCGCGCCCTCGCTGGTGTCGGTCACCAGGTAGTCCGAATGGCTCTCCGGTACGCGGTCCAGCACGCCTTCACAGCGCGGGCCTCCGGTCGCATTCACCTTGGGCAGGTCGTCCGGGTAGCTGTAAGGCTTGGCACCGAGCATAAAACTCGCGTTCATGCCGACACCGGGCAACAAACCACCCATCATGTCCTCGGCGATCGGGATCAGCGTGCCGAGTCCGTTGACCACACAGCTCACCGATTCGCGGTAGTCGTACAGCAGCGCGGTGGAAGGACGCAGCAGGTCGAGCGCGGTCACCAGATCGTTCTCGTTCTCCCGCAGAACAGTTCCGGCCGTATCGGACAGGCCGATCACATTCACCAGCACGTTGTCGAGCTGCCCCTGCATTTCGGTGATGGTCTGCGCGGTGCCCGTCGAATTGTCGACCGTGCGCAACAGCGGATCGGCGACATCGGCGTAGATCCCGGTCACCTGCGCGGTCTTGTCCAGATCGGTCTGCAAGGTCGGCAGGTACGGATTCAGTTCGCGCAGATAGCGATCCGATCGGACGAGCAGATCGCCGAACTTGTCGCCGCGCCCTTCGAGGGCGGTACCGAGCGCGGTCAGGGTCGCGTTCAGCTTCTCGGGCTCCACCTGGGCAAGCACATCGGACAGGTGCTGGAACAGGGTGTTGAACTCGACGGTCACCGAGCTCGCCGAGACAGTGCTGCCCGGCGCCAGCGACTTCGCGGAAGGCTGTTCAGGCACAATGAAATTGACGTACTTGGCGCCGAACACCGTGGTCGAGCGAATGTCGACCCCGGCGTTGGCGGGCACGAGCTTCAGCTGATCGGGGTCGAGCTCCAACCGCAGGGTCGCACCGTCGGCGGCCAGGTCGATGTCGGCGACCCGGCCGATCTCGACGCCGCGCACCTTCACCTTGGCGTCGGGGTCCAGGACCAGGCCCGAGCGAGGCGCGTCGACCAGCACCACGGCGGTGTTGGTGAACGCGCCCTGGAACAGCGCGATCGCGAAGGCCGCGCCCGCGACGAGTACGCCGACGAGGGCCAGGGCCGCGAGCTTGCGCCCGAGCCCGCCCTGCAGTGCGGCAACGATCCGTGAGGTGTCCATACCGCTATCCCGAGAGGTGGAAGTTGCCGGAGGTGCCGTAGATGGCCAGCGAGATCAGCAGCGTCACCGTGACGACCGCGACCAGCGAGGCCCGCACCGCGTTGCCGACCGCCACACCGACCCCGACCGGACCGCCCGCGGCGTGGAAGCCGTAGTAGGTGTGGATCAGCATCACGGCCAGGGCCATCACCATCGCCTGCGCGAACGACCAGAGGATGTCGCTGGGGATGAGGAAGGTCGAGAAGTAGTGGTCGTAGACGCCCGCCGACTGCCCGTAGATCACCACGGTGGCGAAGCGGCTGGCGATGAACGAGGCGATCACCGCGAGGGCGTAGAGCGGCACGATCGCGATCATGCCCGCAAGCACCCGGGTTCCCACCAGGAACGGCACCGGCCGGATCGCCATCGATTCCAGCGCGTCGATCTCCTCGGCCACCCGCATGGCACCGAGCTGGGCGGTCGCGCCCGCGCCGATGGTGGCGGCCAGGCCGATACCGGAGATCACCGGCGCCGCGATGCGCACATTGATGAAGGCGGCGAAGAAGCCGGTGAGCGCCTCGACGCCGATATTGCCGAGCGAGCTGTAGCCCTGCACCGCGATGGTGCCACCGGCCATCAGCGTCAGGAAGCCGACGATCACCACGGTGCCGCCGATCACGGCGAGAGCGCCACTGCCCATGCTGATCTCGGCGATGAGCCGGATGGTCTCGGTGCGGTAGTGCACCAGTGCGCGCGGTACCGAGCCGAGTGCCTTGACGAAGAAGATCGCCTTGTCACCGAGGGAGTCCAGCGCTTTGGACGCCCGCTCGTATCGACGGACCGCCCGCGGGAATTTGGAACGAACTACAAAGGCCATGTGTTCACCGCACCGTGAATTTCAGGCCGATCGCGGTGACGACGACATTCACCACGAACAGCGCCATGAAGGCGAACACGACGGTCTGGTTCACGGCGTCGCCCACACTCTTGGGCCCGCCTTTCACCTGCAGCCCGAGATAACAGGCGACCATTCCGGCGATGAGCCCGAACAGGCCCGCCTTGATTTCGGAGATGATCAGCTCGGGCAGATTGGTGAGCAGCGGAATGCCGTTGACGAAAGCACCGGGATTCACGCCTTGCAGAAACACCGAGAACGCGAAGCCACCGACTATGCCGACCGTGCACACCAGGCTGTTGAGCATCAGCGCCACGAACATCGAGGCGAGCACGCGCGGCACGACGAGCCGGCTCACCGGGTCGATGCCGAGCACCTTCATCGCGTCGATCTCCTCGCGAATGGTGCGGGCACCGAGGTCGGCGCAGATCGCTGTCGCGCCCGCTCCGGCCACGATCAGCACGGTGACGATCGGGCCGACCTGCGTGACGGCGCCGAACGCGGCGGCCGCCCCGCTGAGGTCGGCGGCACCGATCTCGCGCAACAGGATGTTGAGGGTGAAGACGACGAGCACGGTGAACGGGATCGCCACCAGCAGCGTCGGCAGGATGGAGACGCGGGCGACGAACCACGACTGGTCGACGAACTCACGCCATTGGAACGGCCGGCGGAAGGCGGCTCGGGCCACTTCCGCGCCGAGTTCGAAGAATCCGCCGACTGCCCGCAACGGGACAGCAAGGAGGTCGTTCACCGGCAATCCTCCTCGTTAGACGGGCGGACCATGGCGTCCGCGTTTCCGTACTTCACCGCCACCCCGATCTGAAGACTGCCCAAAGACTAGAACACGTTCTCACGAATGTCTGCGATTTCCGGAGACTTGTACCAGGAGTTTTTCCCGGAAAATACCGTCCGAACTGAAACGACTCCTGACCGCTTCACCCAGACCTCCTGTGAGACACCACACATGCCGACGTCCATGTCTACCAATACCTGGACCGGCGTACAACAGATCTACGGCGAGCCGGGACGGCGACTTTCCGCCCGGCCAACATCCGGCAACCTCAGCCGAGATCGCGAAGCGCTCGCGCCGAGAAAGTGTGGTCGGCCGGGCGGCCGGCGAAGTACTGCTGCAGGGCCGAGGCGAGATCGTCCTCGGCCCACTGCTCGCCCGCGGCGTCGAAGCGCTGCTCGACCGTCGGCGGCGCCATCAGCGCGACCATCGGGCCGTAGACCACGAAGACCTGCCCGTTCACCTCGTCGGCCGCGGGCGAAGCCAGGTAGGCGACCAGCTTCGCGACATGTTCGGGAGCCAGCGGGTCGACCTGACCCTCGGGCGCCTCGGAGAAGACCGCCTCGGTCATGGCCGTGCGCGCACGCGGGCAGATCGCGTTGGCGCGCACGCCGTAGCGCGACAACCCACGCGCCGCCGAGAGGGTGAGCGCGGTGATTCCGGCCTTGGCCGCACCGTAATTCGCCTGCCCTTCGGGACCGAGCAGACCGGCCTCGGAGGAGGTGTTGATCAACCGCCCGTACACCGGTTCGCCCGCCGATTTGGAGGCCGTTCGCCAATACGAGCAAGCATTGCGCGACAAAAGAAAATGGCCGCGCAGATGAACGGCGAGCACCGCGTCCCAGTCTTCGTCGGACATGTTGAACAGCATGCGATCGCGCGTAATACCCGCATTGTTGACAACGATATCGAGGCCTCCGAGCGATTCCCGCGCGGTAGCGACGAGCGCGTCGGCGGTGACACGTTCGGCGATACTTCCACCGACGAATTCCGCTTTACCGCCGAGTTCGCGAATTGCGGCGATCGTTTCGGCGGCGGCATCCTCGGTGAGGTCGTTGACGACCACCGCCGCGCCCGCCGAGGCCAGCGCGAGCGCCTCGGCCCGGCCGAGACCCGCGCCCGCACCGGTGACGATGGCGACCCGGCCCTCCAGTGAAGTCTGCATCACACTCATCGGGCCGACTTTAGAACGTGTTTCACCATCCGACAAGAGGCGATCACGCCAATCTCAGCGCGGCCTTCGGACACTGCGCCACCGCCTCCTCCGCATCGGCGACGCGGTCGGCGGCGATATCACCCTCGGCGACGGTCAGCTGATCGTCGTCGTCGAGTTCGAACATGTCAGGGGCGATTCCGACGCAGACGCCGTTCGCTTCGCAGCGGTCGAAATCGACGATGATCTTCATGGGATCTTCCTTCCAGACGGTCTCGGCGAGAGTAACCCGGATGGCATACCTCGCGCGGCGGAACCGGCACCGATTCACTGTCAATACTGGAACATGTTCCAGTTCCTGTGCAATGATCGGCTCACCGAAGCTGGAGTTCGACACCGAGGTGGGAAGCATGCGCGTCGCGTACACGCCGCAGCAGGAAGAATTGCGCGCCGAGCTGCGCGCGTATTTCGCCGGGCTCATGACCCCGGAGCGCAAGAAGGCACTGAGCCTGCAGACCGGCGAGTACGGCGAGGGCGATGTATACCGCGAGGTGGTGCGTCAGATGGGCCGCGACGGCTGGCTCACCCTGAGCTGGCCCAAGGAGTACGGCGGCCAGGACCGGACCACCATGGATCAGCTGATCTTCGTGGAAGAGGCCGCCATCGCGGGCGCGCCCGTCCCGTTCCTGACGCTCAACTCGGTGGCGCCGACCATCATGCAGTACGGCACCGAGGAGCAGAAGAAGTTCTTCCTGCCCCGCATCGCCGCCGGTGAGCTGCACTTCGCGATCGGCTATTCCGAGCCGGGCGCGGGTACCGACCTGGCCTCGCTGCGCACCGCCGCGGTGCGCGACGGCGACGACTTCGTCATCAACGGTCAGAAGATGTGGACCAGCCTCATCGCCTACGCCGACTACATCTGGCTGGCCGTGCGCACCGACCCCGCTGCCAAGAAGCACAAGGGGATCAGCATGTTCATCGTGCCGACCTCCGCCGAAGGGTTTTCCTGGACGCCCGTGCACACCATGGCCGGGCCCGACACCAGCGCCACCTACTACCAGGATGTTCGCGTGCCCGCGTCGTCGATGGTCGGTCCGGAGAACGGCGGCTGGTCGCTCATCACCAACCAGCTCAACCACGAGCGGGTGGCGCTCACCTCGGCCGGGCCACTGTCGCTCGCGGTGGCGCAGACGACCGCGTGGGCCCGCGACACACTGCTCCCCGACGGTTCCCGCGTGATCGACCAGGAATGGGCGCGGCTGAATCTGGCCCGCGTGCACGCCAAGGTCGAATATCTGAAGCTGCTGAACTGGGAGATCGCCAGCCGCGCCGACCAGGGCGGCGAGGCCGCGCCGCGCCCGTGGGATGCCTCGGCGTGCAAGGTGTACGGCACCGAACTGGCCACCGAGGCCTACCGGCTGCTGATGGAAGTGGTCGGCGCCGACGCCTACCTGCGCCAGGACTCCCCCGGTGCGGTGCTGCTCGGCAGGCTGGAGCGGATGCACCGCGCCGCCCTGATCCTCACCTTCGGCGGCGGCACCAACGAGGTGCAGCGCGACATCATCGCCATGACCGCCCTGCGCCAGCCCGCCGCCGCCCGCTGATCCACGAAAGCCGGTAAACCGCCATGGATTTCACCCCCACCGAAGCCCAGACCGACCTCGCCCGCCTCACCGGCGAGGTCTGCGCCAAACTCGTCACCGCCGATCGGCTGCGTGAGCTCGACACTCCGGGCCGCTTCGACGAGCAACTCTGGAAGGCGCTCGCCGAAACCGGCGTACTCGCGGCCGCTCTGCCGGAAGCGTTGGGCGGCAGCAATTTCGGTGAACTCGAGCAGTCTGCCGTCCTGCGCGAACTCGGCCGTTCCGTTGCCGCGGTGCCGTACCTGTGGTCGATCGTGCTCGGTGCGGGTGCGCTCGCGCGCTTCGGCGAGGAAGACCAGCATGCGCTGGCACAGCGCGCAGGGGTGGGTGAGGTGGTGCTGACGGCGGCTCTGTCGGCGTCACTGCACGATCCGATCGGCGCACCCGGGATCACCGCGACTCCTGCCTCTGCCGACAGCCCCGCCCCCGCGGCCGATCCGGCGAGCAGCAACCCAACCGCCGCCGGTATCTCGGCCACCGATTCAGCCGGTGACGATTCGCCTTCGCGCGGCACGGGTGCCGCGTGGACATTGACCGGCGTCGCGACGACCGTCCCGTACGCGGACCGGGCGGAGCGAATCCTGGTCCCCGCGTCGATCTCCGGCAATGACTCGGCTGCCGACACCATGGCGGTGTTCCTGGTCGACCCGGCGAATACCGTGGTGACGCCGCAGCAGGTCGTGGACCTGTCCCCCGAATTCCTCGTCGAGTTCGCGGACGCCCCGGCCGAACTGCTCGGCACCGTGGAATCCGGCGCCGACATCCTCACCTGGCTGCGCGAGCGCGCCTGGCTGGGGCTGTCCGCCTTGCAACTCGGCACCCTGGAACGCGCCCTGGAGATCACCGCCGAGCACACCCGCACCCGCGAGCAGTTCGGCAAGGCCATCGGCTCCTTCCAGTCCGTGGCCCAGCGCCTCGCCGACGCCTACATCGACATCGGCGGCCTCCGCCTCACCGTCACCCAGGCCGCCTGGCGCCTGTCCGAGGGCCTGCCCGCCGCCGAATCCGTCCACATCGCCAAGTTCTGGGCGGCCGAAGCGGGCCACAAGGTCGCCCACACCGTCGTCCACGTCCACGGCGGCCTCGGCATCGACCGCGACCACATCACCCACAACTACTTCACCGCCGCCAAACACCACGAATTCGCCCTCGGCGGCGCGACTCCCCACCTCCTCGCCCTCGGCGCCCAGCTGGCGGGATAAGCGACAACCGCCGCGCGCCGCGTTTCGAGCCGGCGGTTCGACCTGCCGGTCGCCCGCTGCGACCACGACTTCGACGCGGTCGCAGCGGTTTTCGCCTACTCGTGATCGCGCGCTCGCGACGCTTCATCCGGCGGGTTGCGCATACCGATGCCGACCAGGGCTGTCGGTCGCCGACTCATAAGGTCAAGTAGCGCTGCAAGGTCGGGGCGATGTCGGTGACGAGCTGGGCCGGAGTGAGTGCCACTACCGGTGGTAGACGCAGGACGTAGCGGCACAGGGCCAGACCCAGGAGTTGGGTGACGATCAATCCGGCTCGGCGGGGGGCGTCGGCCGGACCGCCGAAGCGCAGGACTGCGGGCAGGACCTGGGCGGCGAAGATTTCGCGGACTCGCTCGGCTACCGCCTCGTCGGTGATCGAGGTGCGCAGCAGGATCAGCAGGACGGTGTTGTCGTTGTCCTCCCAGATGGTGAGGAAGCGGCGGATCAGTAGCTCCCCCAATGTGTTCGGGTCGGCGGCACCGAGGTCGGGGAGGTCGAGGTCGATCTGGGCCGCGGCGGCGAAGAGGCCGTCTTTGGAGCCGAAGTAGCGCATCACCATCGAGGGGTCGATCTCGGCGTCGGCGGCGATGGCGCGGATGGTGGCTTTGGCGTAGCCGTCGGCGGCGAAGCGGGCGCGGGCAGCGGCGAGGATGGCCGCGCGGGTGGCATCGGAGCGCCGGACCGGCTGCTCTTGCTGGGCGGATGACATGCCAACGATTGTAGGCCAACAACTGTTGACTTTCTAGCGCCGCCGGGTCTACCGTTACGCCTACAAGCGTTGGCAAACACTCGTTGACCAGGAGTCGAAATGGCCGCCATCACCCTCCCCGCAACCACTTCCGTCGTCATCGTCGGCGCGGGTCCCGCCGGCCTCACCACCGCGATCGTGCTCGCCGAAGCGGGCATCGAGCACGTGCTCATCGACCGTCTCGCCGAGGGCGCCAACACTTCTCGCGCCGCCGTGGTGCACGCCAGGACACTCGAGGTGCTCGACGAGCTCGGTATCGCCGACGAACTCGTCGGACTCGGTATCGAGGTGCCGACCTTCAAGGTGCACGACGGCCCGAAGACCTTGGCCACCATCGAATTCGGCGGTCTGCCGACCGCGTTCCCCTACACCCTGATGGTGCCCCAGGATGTCACCGAGCGCGTTCTGCTCGACCGCCTCCACAAGGCGGGCGGGCGGGTGCACCGGCCGATCACGGTGACCGGGATCCGTAACGAAAAAGACTCCGCCACCGTCGAATACGTGAACGCCGACGGCACAGCGGGCAGCATCGCGGCCGACTACGTGGTCGGCGCCGACGGTATGCACAGCGTGGTCCGCGAGCAGGCGGGCATCGGCTTCACCGGCGACACCTACCCCGCGTCGTTCATCCTCGCCGACGTCCGGATGACGTGGCCGTCCCCGCGCAGCGAGGTCTCCCTGCACCTCTCCCCCGAGGGCGTCACCGTCGTCGCCCCGCTCCCCGACGCGGACGGCGAGCGCTACCGCGTGGTCGCCACCGTGGACGAGGCACCCGAACACCCCACACGCGAGGACATCCAGGCCGTCCTCGACGCCCGCGGCCCGTCGGGCGAGGTCCGCGTCGACGAGATCCTGTGGAGCTCACGCTTCCGCGTGCACCACCGCGTCGCCGACCACTACCGCGCCGGCCGTGTCCTGCTCGCGGGCGACGCCGCCCACGTCCACAGCCCCGCGGGCGGCCAGGGCATGAACACCGGCATCCAGGACGCCGCCCTGCTCGGCACCCTGCTCGCGAAAGTCGCGGCGGGCGAGCCGGATTCCCTGCTCGACACCTACGAAACGACCCGCAGGCCCATCGCGACCGAAGTCGTCGCCTTCACCGATCGCATGACGAAGATGGCCACCCTCGGCTCCACCCCCGCCCGCACCCTCCGCAACACCGCCATGCGCGTCCTCACCCGAATCCCCGCCGTCCGCACCCGGCTCGCCTACCAACTCGCCGAACTCCGCGCCCGCTGAGCCACCACGCTCTGGTGGCGGCAAAGCCCGAGAGGCCACCGTCACCAGAGCGTGGTGATCACATGTCCAGCGGTGGCGAAGGCCCGGTAGACGCGAATCGGCCCGCTCAGCGAGATGCTGGGCGGGCCGATTCGATGGTGTCACCTCAGGAGGCGCCTGCGTCGGCGTGCTCATCGGCGGGACGAGCGTCGGTCTGCTCCTTGGCCCAGCGGTAATCGGGCTTACCGGCGGGTGAGCGCTTGATCTCGTCCACGAACCACAGGCTGCGTGGCTGCTTGTAGGAGGCGATCTCCTGGGTGAGCAGCGGCCTCAGCTCGGTGAGGGTGGGGCGCTTGTCACCGCGACACTGGACAACGGCACACACCCGCTGACCCCACCGCTCGTCCTCCACACCCACGACGAGCGCGTCGAAGATCTCGGGGTGGGCCTTGAGCGCGCCCTCCACCTCTTCGGGGTAGATCTTCTCGCCACCGCTGTTGATGCTCACCGAACCACGGCCGAGCATGGTGACGGTGCCGTCCTCCTCGACGCGCGCGTAGTCGCCGGGGATGGCGTAGCGAATCCCGTTGTACTCCTTGAAGGTCGCGGCCGACTTCGCCTCGTCCTTGTAGTAGCCGAGCGGGATGTGGCCGCTGCGCGCGAGCATGCCGACGACGCCGGAACCGGGCTCCACCGGCTTGCCGTCCTCGTCGAGCACCTGGGTGGCCGCGTCGATCTTCACCCGCGGACCACCGGTGTGGGTGGCGCCCTTGGTTACCAGCGCCAGACCGCCGAAGCCCGTCTCCGAGGAACCGATGGAGTCGGAGATCATCCGGTTGGGCAGTACCTCGAGGAACTTGTCCTTGAGCGAGGGCGAGAACAGCGCGGCGGTGCTGGCGAGCACGTACAGCGTCGAGAGGTCGTAGGGCTCACCGGTTTCCGGGTTGCCCTCGGCGAGCGCGTCGAGCATCGGGCGCGCCATCGCGTCACCGGTCATGAAGAGCAGGTTCACGCCGTGCTTGTCGACGGCCTGCCAGACACCGTGCCCGCTGAACTCCGGGATCATCACGGTCTTGCCACCACCGAACAGGCTGTGGAAGGTGGCCCACTGCGAGCCGCCGTGGATCATCGGCGGGATCGGGTAGCGCACCATCGGCGGATTGGCGGCGCCGACCTTGGCCAGCTCCCACTCGTCCTTGACGTATTCGCCGGTCACGAAGTTGATGCCCGCGCCGAGCACCCGCCAGACGTCCTCGTGGCGCCACACGACGCCCTTGGGCAGGCCGGTCGTTCCGCCGGTGTAGAGCATGTAGATGTCGTCGGGCGAACGTTCGCCGAAGTCGCGCTCGCCGGACGAATCGGCAAGGGCCGACTCGTATTCCACCGTTCCCGGCGCGGTCGGGGTGTCGGTGCCGTCGTCGACGACGATCACCGTCTTCAGAGCGGGCACCTTGTCGCGCACCGCGGCCACCCGGTCGGTGTAGCGGCGCTCGTGGATCAGGGCGACCATGTCCGAGTTGTCGAAAATGTGTAGTAACTCGTTCTCGACGTAGCGGAAGTTGACGTTGATCATCACCGCCCGCGCCTTGAAGACGGCGACCATCGCTTCGACGGCCTCCACGGTGTTCCGGCTGTAGATTCCGACTTTGTCGCCGGGACGCACACCCTGTTCCATCAGGTAGTGGGCCAGTTTGTTGGCCCGCTCCTCCAGTTCGGCGTAGGTCGACTCACGATGCTCGCCAACCAGCACGATCCGGTCGGACATCAGGTCGACGGCGTGTTCGACGAGATCGGCTATGTTGTAGCTCACAAAGACAAAAATAGAACGTGTTACTGTTTCTGACAAGGCTGAACGTCAGGAGACATCGAAATGGCCCACTGTCTGGTCGAGAAGCGAGACCACGTCCTCATCGTCACCATGAACCGTCCGGAGGCGCGTAATGCCCTGTCCGGCGAGATGATGGCGATCATGCGCGACGCCTGGGACCAGGTCGACAGCGATCCCGACATCCGCGTCGCGATCCTGACCGGCGCGGGCGGCGCGTTCTGCGCGGGGATGGACCTGAAGGCGATGAGTTCGTCGCATCCGGGCGACACCGCCGCGGGCGGCGGCTGGGACCCCGCCTACCTCCCCGCGCTGCTGAAGGGGCGGCGCCTGAGCAAGCCACTGATCGCGGCAGTCGAGGGCCCGGCCATCGCCGGTGGCACCGAGATCCTGCAGGGCACCGACCTGCGCGTGGCCGGGGAAAGCGCCAAGTTCGGCGTCTCCGAGGCCCGCTGGGGCCTGTTTCCGCTCGGCGGATCCGCCGTGCGCCTGGCCCGCCAGATCCCGTACACCGTGGCCGCCGATCTGCTGCTGACCGGTCGGCACATCACCGCCACCGAGGCCAAGGAGATCGGCCTGATCGGCCACGTGGTCCCCGACGGCACCGCCCTCGACAAGGCCCTCGCCCTGGCAGGCCAGATCGCCGACAACGGCCCACTCGCCGTCCAGGCGATGCTGCGCACCCTGCGCGAAACCGAGGCCATGCCCGAGAACGAGGCGTTCCCCATCGAGGCCAAGATCGGCATCGAGGTCTTCAAATCCGCCGACGCCAAGGAGGGCCCCCGCGCCTTCGCCGAAAAGCGCAAGCCCAACTTCACCGGCCAATAGATCCCTCGAGTCTAGATCCCTCGAGTCCGTCATGACCGCATTCCCAACCCCGCACGACCCGACCTCGAGGAGGGTCCGCCGCGAAGCGGCGTAGCGGCCGGGCCGCGAGTTAGCCGCCGTTGCGTACGCGACGAAGGAGCAAGCAACGGTGGCTAACTCGCGGCCCCTAGGGGCCGCGCTCGAGCGCGCCAGCGCTCCAACAAACACAGCCCAATACCTCCGTGGTGCACAAAACACCAAGGTAGTTCTAGGCCCCCGGGTAGTTCATGAAGAACGGCTCCCACTGGTGGCCATCGGGGTCGACAAAAGTCCGCCCGTGCATCCCGACCTGCGCCTCTTCGGCCCGCTTGTCATCGTTGACTTCCTCGCGAGCACCGGCCGCGACAGCAGCGTCGGTCAGCGCGTCGACCTCCTCGGCGCTCCCCAGCGACAGGGCGTAGGCCGCGGCGACCTGGCTGCCGGTATCGGCGATGGGGCGCTTGCTGAACGTCGTGAAGAACTCCTTGGTCAGCAGCATGAGGCAGATGTTGTCGTCGACGACGATGCAGGCCGCGTTCTGGTCGGTGAAATCCTCGTTGACCTTCCACCCGAGCGCCTCGTAGAACCCCTTGGAGCGGTCGAGGTCGGCGACGGGGAGGTTGATGAAGATCATCTTGCTGCTCATGGTTCAGCCTTTCGGAGCGTCGTTGCGGTCTCGTTCATGTAGACGCTGCGACGGATGAGGATTCATCGCCGGACCAGAAAATTCGCGAAACTTCGATAGTCCGATTCGTCCTCTGTCGGCTGTCGGACCCCTGTGGCATCGTGAAACCATGACGGACGCCACAACCGCAACCACCGGACCGGACCCCGAGGTCCTCGCCGAATTCGAAACCCACCGGCGCGAGTTGTGCGCGTACGCCTACCGCATGCTCGGCTCCTCCTTCGAGGCCGAGGACGCGGTGCAGGAGACGTTCACGCGCGCCTGGCGCTCCTACGATTCCTTCGAGGGCCGGGCGAGCCTGCGCTCGTGGCTCTACAAGATCGCCACCAACATCTGTCTCGACATGCTCGATCGCCCGCAGAGCCGAGCCAGACCGATGGATCTGAACGGCCCGGGCCGCCCGGATTCCCCGCTGCCGATGCCGCAGCCGGACTATGTGTGGATCGAGCCGATCCCGAACGCGCTGGCCTTCGGCGCCGACCCGGCCGAGCACGCCTCGACCAAGGACACCTTGCGTCTGGCGTTCGTGGCCGCGTGTCAGCATCTGCCCGCCACCCAGCGCGCGATCCTGATCATGCGTGAGGTGCTGCGCTTCTCGGCGAGCGAGACCGCCGAGGCGCTGATGATGTCGCCCGCGTCGGTGAACAGCGCGCTGCAACGCGCCCGCTCGACGATGTCGAAGGTGCAGCCCACCGTCACCGACGGCTTCGACGACACCGACCCCGATCAGCGCAAGCTCGTCGACGACTTCGTGAAGGCCTTCGAGGCCTACGACATGGACGCGCTCACCACCTTGCTGAAAGCCGATGTGGCGCTGTCGATGCCGCCCTTCGACCTCTGGATCTCCGGACCGGAGAACGTGGCGGCGTTCATGCTCGGCACCGGAAGCGCCTGCCGCGATTCGCGGATGGTCCCGCTGGAGGGTGCCAACGGCCTGCCCGCGTTCGGCCATTACAAGCCGAGCGAGGAGCCCGGCGTCTGGGTGCCGTGGTCGATCACGGTGCTCGAACTCGACGGCGACACCATCGCCGGCCTCAACTTCTTCCTCGACACCCAGCGCCTGTTCCCGCTGTTCGGCCTGCCGCCCGAGTGGCGCGAAGCCGCCTGAGCGGCAGGCTCTTTCAGAGCAGTCGGCGCTTGTACAGCTTCCCGTTGGGGTCGCGAGGCAGCTCCGCACGGTATTCCACCGTGCGGGGCAGCTTGTACTTGGCGAGCTGACCGGCCGCGAAGGCGAGCAGGTCGGTGGTGAGTTCGTCGTCGCCCGCGACACCGTCGACCGGCTGCACGAACGCCTTCACCTGCTGACCCCAATCCGGGTCGGGCACACCGAGAACCGCCACGTCGGCGACCTTCGGGTGACTCATCAGCACGCCTTCGATCTCGGCCGGGTAGATGTTCACGCCGCCGGAGAGAATGAGGTCCGAGCGCCGGTCACAGAGGAACAGGTAGCCGTCCTCGTCGAGGTAACCGATGTCGCCCACGGTGAACAGATCACCGACGCGCGACTCCTCGGTCTTCTCCTTGGCGTGGTGGTATTCGAAGCTAGAGGCGCCCATCTTCATGTAGACCAGGCCCTCTTTGCCCGCGGGCAGTTCGGTGCCGTCGGTCTCGTCGAGGATCTTGATGACCGACCACGGCCAGGCCTTGCCGACCGAGCCGGGCTTGGCCAGCCATTCGGCGCCGGAGATCACCGTGCCGCCGCCCTCGGTGGCGGCGTAGTACTCGGTGACGACCGGCCCCCACCACTCCAGCATCTGCCGCTTGGTCTGCGGCGGGCACGGCGCGGCGCCGTGCACCATGCTGCGCAGCGACGACACGTCGTAGCGGGCGCGCACCTCGTCGGGCAGGGCGAGCAGGCGGTGGAACTGGGTGGGCACCATGTGCGAGTGGGTCACCCGGTGCCGTTCGATGAGCGCGAGCATGTCCTGCGCGTCCCAGCGGTCCATCAGAACGAGCTTGTGCCCCAACTGGATCGAGATGGTCGAGAAGTTCAGTACGGCGGTGTGATAGAGCGGCGAACCGCAGATGTGCACGTGGTCGTCGTAGGGCGCGAGCCCGAAGAGGCTGAAGAACGCCTTGTTCGGCGCGGGAACCTCGTCGGGATCGGCGCCGGTCAGCGGGCGGCGAACGCCCTTGGGGCGCCCGGTCGTTCCGGAGGTGTAGAGCATCGGTGCGCCGACCGAACGCTCGTCCGGCCTGCCGGTATCGGCCGCGCCGAGCCACGACACCGGCCGGAAGCCCTCGATGGTGCCCACGGCGAACCGCGCGTCGGTGGGGAGTCCGGCCTCGTCGGCGGCCGCGGCGGCGGTGGCGGCGAACCGTTCGCTCGCCAGGAAGGCCGAGGCGTCACTGTCCTGGAGGATGTAGGCGATCTCGGGCGCGGTCAGATGCCAGTTGACCGCGACGATGTAGAAACCGCACTGGTAGGCGGCGAAGTACGCGGCGATCGCCTCGACGCCGTTGTGCAGCATGCTGACAACGACGTCTCCGGTTCGCAATCCGATCCCGCGTAGCCCGTTGGCGTACCGGTTGGCGAGGGTGGCCAATTCTCGATAGGTGATCTCCCGGCCGTCCGGGTCGACGACGGCGACCCGCTCGGGTTCGGCCGCGGCGATATTCCACAGTCCGAGGATTTCCGTTGTCTGCTGACTGCTCACCCCTACGAATTTAGAACGTGTTCTACCGCGTAACAAGGGGTTGGAGCCGACGAAGTTGTTCGGCATCGGAAACCGAGATCAGCATCATGGTCACGCCGGCGTCCTCCCATTCCCGCAATCGGGTGCGGACGTGCGCCTCGTCGCCGAAGATCGCGGTGTCGGTGATCAGCTCGTCGGGTACCGCGGCGGCGGCCTCGGCCTTGCGCCCGGCCCGGAACAGCGCAGAGATCTCGTCGACCTCCTTGTCGTAGCCCATCCGCTTGTAGACCTGGGCGTGGAAGTTCAGCTCGGGCGCGCCCATACCGCCGATGTAGAGCGAGGTGACCCAGCGCATCCGCTCGATCTCGGCGGCCGGATCGTCGGTGACGATCACCTGCGCGCTGGCCGCGATCTCGAAATCCGCACGTGAACGCCGAGCGCCCGGCCGTGCGAAGCCCTCGTCGAGCCACTCGTTGTACATGCCTGCCAGGCGCGGGGCGTAGTAGATCGCGAGCCAACCGTCGGCGATCTCGGCCGTCTGCGCGATATTCTTCGGGCCTTCGGCGCCGAGCCAGATCGGCAGGTCGGCGCGCAGCGGATGAACGATCGGCTTGAGCGGTTTACCCAGGCCAGTGGCGCCGGGACCGGTGTAGGGCAGGCCGTAAACCTGGCTGTCGGAGGTCACCGGCGCCTCGCGGGCCAGCACCTTGCGCACGATGTCGACGTACTCGCGGGTGCGCCGCAGCGGCTGCGCGAACGGCTGCCCGTACCAGCCCTCCACCACCTGCGGCCCGGACACACCGAGCCCGAGGATGGCCCGGCCACCGCTGAGATGATCCAGCGTGAGCGCGTGCATGGCGGCCGCCGCCGGGGTCCGCGCCGACAGCT
Source organism: Nocardia sp. GTS18 (assembly GCF_013839555.1). NCBI lineage: Bacteria > Bacillati > Actinomycetota > Actinomycetes > Mycobacteriales > Nocardiaceae > Nocardia > Nocardia sp. GTS18. Next base: position 83,675 of record NZ_JACBIU010000018.1, read on the forward strand.
GGGCGACCGAGGTACCCAGCCGCACACGCTGCGTGGCCGAGCCCCACCAGGCCAGCGGGGTGAAGGCGTCCGACCCCCAGGACTCGGCCGCGAACACCGCGTCGAACCCGGCCTCCTCGGCCGCGACGACCATCTCGCCCGCGTTTGTGGGCGGCTGCGCACCCCAGTATCCGAGTTGCAGTCCGAATTTCATGGCCGACGCCCTTTCCGGCGAATCCTTGCGTGCAGAATAAGAACCTGTTCTACTCGATATCGTGACCCAGGGGAATACCGCAGTGGAAGTATTGAGTGCACCCCTTCGGGTGCAGTTCGACTACACCAGATCCGTCGGACCGATCATCGGAGCCTTCCTGACCGGACTGCGCGAGCGCCGCATACTCGGCGTGCGCGGCAGTGACGGCCGGGTGCTGGTACCCGCCCAGGAATACGATCCCATCACCTCGGCCCCATTGGCCGAACTCGTGCAGGTGGAGACGACCGGCACGGTGCGATCGTGGACGTGGGTGGCCGAGCCGCTACCCGGTCAGCCGTTCGACCGCCCGTTCGCCTGGGTGCTCGTGCAGCTCGACGGCGCCGACACCAGCATGCTCCACGCCCTCGACGTGACCGAGCCCGCGCAGGTGAGCACCGGTATGCGGGTGCGCGTGCGCTGGGCCGAGGAACGCGCAGGCACCATCGCCGACATCGCCTGCTTCGAGCCGGGTGAGGGCGCGACCGCGCCGCCCGTCGAGGACTCCGCCGAGCCGGTGACCATGCTGGTGACGCCCGTCGACATGAGCTACAAGCACACCGCCTCGCCCCAGGAGAGCGTGTACCTGCGCGGTCTCGCCGAGGGCAAGCTGATCGGCGGCCGCTCCGAAACGGGCGGAGCCGTATACTTCCCGCCGCGCGGCGCCAACCCGACCGACGGCACCCCCACCGACGACCTCGTCGAACTGCCCGACAAGGGCACGGTGACCACCTTCTGCATCGTGAACGTGCCGTTCCTCGGCCAGCGGATCAAGCCGCCCTACGTCGCCGCCTATGTGCTTCTCGACGGTGCCGATATCCCGTTCCTGCACTTGGTTCTCGGGTGCGAGGCGTCCGAGGTGCGCATGGGCATGCGGGTCGAGGCCGTGTGGAAGCCCCGCGAGGAATGGGGCCACGCACTGGCCAACATCGACCACTTCCGCCCGACCGGCGAGCCCGATGCCCCGTACGAGTCCTACCAGCACCACCTCTGAGAGAGGCGACGTGACTATTCCCGAAATCGCGGTCGTGGGGTTCGCCCACGCACCGCACGTGCCGGAGACCTTCGGCACCACCAACGGCGTCGAGATGCTCGTGCCGTGCTTCCAGCAGCTCTACGCCGACCTCGGCATCTCCAAGTCCGACATCGACTTCTGGTGCTCGGGTTCCTCGGATTACCTTGCCGGCCGCGCCTTCTCGTTCATCTCGGCGGTCGACGCGATCGGCGCGGTGCCGCCGATCAACGAGTCGCACGTGGAGATGGACGCCGCGTGGGCGCTCTACGAGGCGTGGGTGAAACTGCTCTCCGGGCAGGCACAGACCGCGCTCGTGTACGGCTTCGGCAAGTCGTCGGCGGGCACGCTGCGCCAGGTGCTGAGCAGGCAACTCGACCCGTATCTGGTCGGCCCGCTGTGGCCCGACTCCGTCTCCGTCGCGGGCCTGCAGGCGCGCGCGGGACTCGACGCGGGACGCTGGACCGAACAGGACATGGCGGCCGTCGCCGGTGGTGACATCGAATCCCTGCTCGCCGCACCGTATATCGCCGACCCGCTGCGGGCGCACGACATCGCGCCGATCACCGACGGCGCGGCCGCGATCGTGCTCGCCGTCGGCGACCGGGCACGCGAACTGTGCGAGCGCCCGGCCTGGATCACCGGCATGGCGCACAATATCGACCCCCAGGGGTTCGGCGTCCGCGACCTGACCCGCTCGCCGTCGACCACGCGCGCGGCTGCCGCCGTGACCCGGGGCAACACGGACTTCGACGTGGCCGAACTGCACGCACCGTTCAGCCATCAGCAGCTGATCCTGGCCGAGGCGATCGGCCTGTCCCCCGACACCACGATCAACCCGTCCGGTGGTGCGCTCGCGGCCAACCCGATGTTCGCGGCCGGTCTCGAGCGGATCGGCAATGCCGCCACGGCCATCATGTCCGGCACCGCGAACCGGACCCTCGCCCATGCGACCAGCGGCCCAGCGCTGCAGCAGAATCTGGTCGCCGTCCTGGAATCCGAGGCATCATGAGCTTCCCCGCAGCGGTGCTCGGCACCGGTCAAACACATCACGTGACAAAACGTGCGGACGTGTCCATGGCGGGCATGTGCCGTGAGGCCATCGATCGCGCGCTAGACGACGCGGGCCTGACCATCGACGAGATCGACGCGGTCGTGGTCGGCAAGGCGCCCGACTTCTTCGAGGGCGTCATGATGCCCGAGCTGTACCTGGCCGAAGCCCTCGGCGCCATCGGCAAACCGCTGCTGCGCGTGCATACGGCGGGATCGGTCGGCGGTTCGACCGGCATCGTTGCCACCAACCTGGTGCAGGCCGGTGTGCACGGCAAGGTGCTCGCGATCGCGTGGGAGAAGCAGTCGGAGTCGAATGCCATGTGGGCGTTGTCGATTCCGGTGCCGTTCACCATGCCGGTCGGCGCGGGCGCGGGCGGCTACTTCGCCCCGCACGTGCGCTCCTACATCCGCCGCTCCAACGCGCCCATGCACATCGGTGCTCAGGTGGCGGTGAAGGACCGGCGCAACGGTGCCAAGAATCCCCTCGCCCACCTGCACCAGCCCGACATCACCCTCGAATCGGTGCTGGCCTCCCAGATGCTCTGGGACCCCATTCGTTTCGACGAGACCTGCCCGTCCTCGGACGGCGCCTGCGCGGTGGTGCTCGGCAATGCCGAGGCCGCGGCCGCCGTCGAGGCGCAGGGCAAGACGGTCGCCTGGGTGCACGGCACCTCGATGCGCACCGAACCGACCACCTTCTCCGGGCGCGACCAGGTGAACCCGCAGGCCGGTCGCGACGCGGCCGCCGCGCTGTGGGCCGCCGCGGGCATCACCGATCCGCTCGAGGAAATCGACGTCGCCGAGATCTACGTGCCGTTCTCCTGGTTCGAGCCCATGTGGCTGGAGAACCTCGGCTTCGCCGCCGAGGGCGACGGCTGGAAGCTCACCGACAAGGGCGAGACCGAGATCGGCGGCAGGCTGCCGGTGAACCCGTCGGGCGGGGTGCTCTCGTCCAACCCGATCGGCGCGTCGGGCCTCATCCGGTTCGCCGAGGCGGCCAAACAGGTGATGGGCCGGGCGGGCGACTACCAAGTCGCCGGCGCGCGCAAGGCGCTCGGCCATGCCTACGGTGGCGGGTCGCAGTACTTCGCCATGTGGGTCGTGGGAAGCGAGCGCCCCGAATGAAATTCACCCTCGGTGTCGCGCTCAGCCCGCTCGACCAGCTCACCGAACTGGCCAAGACGGCCGAGGAGTGCGGCTTCACCTCGATCGGCCTGCCCGACTCGCTGTTCTACATGAAGTCCCAGAGCGCCGACTACCCGTACACCCCGGACGGGAGCCGGTTCTGGGGCCCGGAGACACCGTGGGTGGATCCGCTCATCGCCGCCGCGTCCATGTCGGCCGTGACGACGACCCTGCGGTTCTACACCAATGTGCTCAAGCTCGGCTCCCGCAATCCGCTGCTGCTGGCCCGCCAGGTCGGCTCGATCGCCAACATGTCGGGCAACCGCTTCGGCTTCGGCGTCGGAATCGGCTGGGCTCCCGAGGAATTCGAGTGGTGCGGGGTGCCCTATGCCAAGCGTGGCGCCCGGGTGGACGAGATGATCGAGGTCATCAAACTCGTCCTCGACGGCGGCATGGTCGAGTACCACGGCGAGTTCTTCGACTTCGACCCGTTGCAGATGAGCCCGGCCCCCACCGAGCGGGTGCCGTTCTACATCGGCGGTCACACCGGTCCCGCCCTGCGCCGCGCGGCCCGCGTGGGCGACGGCTGGACCTCGGCGATGATGAAGTTCGACGAGCTCACCGGGACCATCGCGACCCTGCGCACGCTGCGGGCGGAATACGGCAGGGACACCGAGCCCTTCGAGATCCAGGCGGTCTGCATCGACCGCCACGGCCGCAGCGGCTACCAGGACCTGGCCGACGCGGGCGTCACCGACATCATCGTGGTGCCGTGGCTCTTCGACGGCATCGGCTTCGACGGCGAACTCGCCGCCAAGCAGGACTCGCTGCGTCGCTTCGCCGAGAAGTACATCGCCGATCCCATCGTGGCGGCGTCGTGAACGCACGCGATGCGGGACTGGCCTCCCAGGCCGCGGTCCGTGCCAAGGATCGCGCCGCCTGGATCGCGTTGTTCGCCGAGGACGGGATCGTCGAAGATCCCGTCGGCCCTTCGGGTTTCGATCCCGAGGGCGTGGGTCATCGCGGCCACGCGGCGATCGGCGCGTTCTGGGACAAGGCCATCGCCAACACCGATTCGATCGAGTTCCTGTTCGAGGACTCCTTCGCCTGCGGCAACGAGATCGCCTTCACCGGCCTGATCCGCACCACCATGGCCGGCTACCTCATCGACGCCGAGGGTGTGTTCACCTACAAGGTCGATGCCGACGGCAAGATCGCCGCCCTGCGGGCCTTCTGGGAGGTCGACCGCGCGATGGCGACCAGCCGCAAGGCCTCCTGAGTCTCGAAAACGCAACGGCCCCGGACCTTTCGGTCCGGGGCCGTTGTCGTTCGGTACCTCAGTGCGAGACCGGGCAGCCCTTGGTCTTGTAGTCGACCGGGAGCTCCTTGATGCCGTTGAGCCAGCCCGAGCGCAGACGCTTGGGGTCGCCGATCTTCGTGATGTCGGGCAGATGGTCGGCGATGGCGTTGAAGATCAGGTCGACCTCCAGGCGGGCCAGGTTCGCGCCGACACAGAAGTGCGCGCCGGTGCCGCCGAAGGACAGATGCGGGTTCTCCTTGCGCATGATGTCGAACTTCTCCGGGTTCTCGAAGACGTCCTCGTCGAAGTTCGCCGAGCGGTACAGCATCACCAGGCGCTGGCCCTTCTTGATCTGCACGCCGCCGAGTTCGGTGTCCTCGAGCGCGGTGCGCTGGAAGGAGGTGACCGGGGTGGCCCAGCGGATGATCTCGTCGACCGCGGTGGCCGGGCGTTCCTTCTTGAAGAGCTCCCACTGATCGGGGTTCTCCATGAACGCGATCATGCCGTGGCTGATCGCGTTGCGGGTGGTCTCGTTGCCGGCGACCGCGAGCACGATGACGAAGAAGCCGAACTCCTCCGCGCTCAGCGACTCACCGTCGACGTCGGCCTCGATCAGGGTGGTGACCAGATCGTCGGCCGGACAGGCTTTGCGCGCCTCGGCCATCTGGTACGAGTAGCCGAGCAGCTCCATCGACGCCGCGACGGGGTCGACATCGACATTGTCGGGATCGTCGTAGCCGGTCATGTCGTTGGACCATTCGAAGACCTTCATCCGGTCTTCCTGCGGCACACCGATGAGTTCGGCGATCGCCTGCAGCGGCAGCTCGCAGGCCACCTGGGTGACGAAGTCGCCGCCGCCCGACTCCGCCGCTGCCTTCACGATCTTCTCGGCGCGCGAGGACAGCTCGGCGCGCAGACTGTTCACCGCGCGCGGGGTGAAGCCCTTGGCGATCAGCTTGCGCAGCTTGGTGTGCTCGGGGGCGTCCTTGTTCAGGATGACGAAGCGCTGCAGCTCGATCTGCTCGCGCTTGATGTCGTCGTTGAAGCGCGGGATCGCGGTGTTCTCGTAGGTCGAGAAGACATCGCTGCGGCGCGAGACCTCTTTGACGTCGGCGTGCTTGCTGACCACCCAGAACCCGTCGTCGTGGAAGCCGCCCACCTCGGGCGGCTGCGGGTTCCACCAGACCGGCGCCGACCGGCGCAGCTCAGCGAACTCCTCCGCCGGGACACGTTCGGCGTAGATGGCCGGGTCGGTGACGTCGAACCCCTCGGGCAGGTTCGGCAGGGTACCCGTGGCTTCGTTGCGCGGATCTACCACCAGATGTCTCCTTCGACAAACTGAAACACGTTCTACAATCATTCAAGCACAGGGTATGCCACGACGGAAGAACCTCGCGGTTTTGCCCCGCTTACATAAACAGAACACGTTGCAGTTCAGAGGGAGATCCAGATGGGCACACCGGTAATCGTCGAGGCAGTGCGAACCCCGATCGGCAAGCGTCGCGGGCGGCTTTCCGGCCTGCACGCGGCCGAACTGCTCGGCCTGGCCCAGCGCGGACTGCTCGACCGGGCCGATCTCGATCCGGCCGAAGTGGAGCAGGTGATCGGCGGCTGCGTCACCCAGGCAGGCGAGCAGTCCAACAACGTCACCCGCGTCGCGTGGCTGCACGCGGGGCTGCCGTGGCAGACCGGCGCGACGACGATCGACGCGCAGTGCGGTTCGGCCCAGCAGGCCAACCACCTCGTCGCGGGGCTGATCGCCACCGGGGCCATCGACATCGGCATGGCGTGTGGTGTCGAGGCGATGAGCCGGGTGCCGCTCGGCGCCAATGTGGGCACCGAGGCGGGACCGCGCAGGCCCGAGTCGTGGTCGATCGATCTGCCCGATCAGTTCGGCGCGGCCGAGCGAATCGCGCGGCGGCGTGGGCTCACTCGCGACGACCTCGACCGATTCGGCCTGCGCTCACAGCAATTGGCCGCCGCCGCCTGGGCCGAAGGCCGCTTCGATCGCGAGGTACTGCCCGTGGTCGCGCCCGTGCTCGACAGCGAGGGCGCGCCGACCGGCGAGAAGGCCGAGGTGACCCGCGACGAGGGCTTGCGCGCGAGCACGATCGAGGGCCTGGCCAAGCTGAAGCCGGTGGTCACCGACGGCCTGCACACCGCGGGTACATCGTCGCAGATTTCCGACGGCGCGGCCGCGGTGCTCCTGATGGACGAAACCGTCGCCCAGCGAAAGGGTTTGCGACCGCGCGCACGGATCCGCACCCAGGTACTCGTCGGCGCCGAACCGGAGTTCCATCTGGACGGACCTGTGCAGGCGTGCACGCGACTGCTGGAACGCTCGGGAATGGCGATCGGCGATATCGATCTTTTCGAGATCAACGAAGCATTCGCGGCGGTTGCCCTTTCGTGGGCTTCTGTACATCAGCCGGACATGGAACGGGTAAATGTCAACGGCGGTGCGATCGCAATCGGGCATCCTGTCGGTTCCACCGGTTCTCGTCTGATCACGACCGCATTACACGAGCTCGAACGCACCGGCAAGGGAACCGCGATGGTTCTCATGTGCGCCGGTGGAGCCCTCGCGACCGGCACGATCATCGAACGCCTGTAGACTGGGCGTACCGAAACCGGGCGCCCAGGTTGAACATTCATCTCCAGGCGCCCGGAACGTGTCGTACGCCACACGATCCGAGGGGCGAGGGGGATGATGAGGCATCAGCAATCTTTGGGCTATCATGGGTCCGAGGTGGAAGACCCCCGCGACGGGCACGAACTCCGGCACCCATCGGCTCCACAAGAGTCGTTGACGTGACCCCGCAAACGCGGCCGTCGCGGGCCCTGTACGCAGGTGAGCGTCGGAATCCGCAGAGAAATCCTGAATCAGGCGTAGGTTTTCAGTTACTGAGCCGCTAATATCAATGATACGTATCCGAGATAACGACTGTTAGTACAGTGAAGGGAATTGGGCGGCTCACAATGGCTGATTTCGCGGCGCGGCTGAACAAGCTGTTCGAAACCGTGCATCCCCCGGGGCGCAAGCCGCACACCAACGCAGAGGTTGCGGCTGCGCTGACTGCCTCCGGGCATCCGATCTCCAAGCCGTATCTCTCGCAGCTGCGGTCGGGACAACGAACCAACCCGTCCGACGAGACGGTGGCCGCCCTGGCGAAGTTCTTCAAGGTCAAGCCTGACTACTTCTTCAACGACATCTACGCGGCCAAGATCGATCACGACCTGGAACTGCTTGCGCAGCTGCAGGGTTACGGGCTGCGTCGTCTGTCCAGCAGGGCATTCGACCTCTCGGAAGAATCACAGAATCTGCTCACCTCCATGGCGGAGAAGTTGCGGGCCAGCGAAGGCTTGCCCGAAATTCCTCCGGACGGAACGGAATAGGAACAACCAGGCGGATACGCGAAGAACGGGCCTGAGCCGGTGGAAACACCAGCTCAGGCCCGTTCTTGTTGTCTGCGTCAGCTCGACGCGGCGGCATTCTGCGGTGCGCCCGCCGTGGCCACCGCCACCTCGTATCGCTTCGCCAGTGCCAGCACCCAGCCGCGCGGGCTCACGCCGGGCGGCGGCGCGATCCAGCGCGCGTCGACGAACAAGTCCCCCAACGGGTTTCGGGCCCACTCGGCCACCACAGCCGCGCGCTCGGGGACGGAGTTCGGCGGCTCACCCGCCGCGGGGATGACGATGCCGCTGCCCGAGAGCAGATACAGCGCGTCCATCACCTGGGCCACGTGATCGGAGGCCTTCAGCTGCGCCGAGGTGGCGTTCTGCTCGGGTGCGACGACCTCCGGGAACCGACCGACCATCAACTTGTGCAGTGGGCGGATACGCCGCAACAGGATTCGGGCCCGCCACCACAGCTCGATGACGATCGACACCGCGCCGAGCGAGATCAGCAGGCTCGCGATCTCCCACGCCTGCCAGCCCCACGTCGGCTGACCGGGCGGGGTCGGCTCGGCGCCCTGGAAGGCGCGGCCCGCGTTGGCGAAGGCGAGCACGGCGACCAATGCCGTTCCCGCCGTGTAGATCGCGATGCCGCGACCCAGCGTGGTCCAGTCCAGATTGCGCAGACCGGTGGTGACGATGAAGACCGCGCCGAGCGCGACGACGATCCAGCCGAAGGTGAACGACCAGGCCAGCGTCAGCGCGATGGCGAGGGCACCGATGCCGTAGACGATCATCGCGACCTGGCGCAGGTTGCGTCGCGACACGACCGGCCAGGCGGCCGAGGCGACCACCGACGTGGCGGTGGTGAACAGGATCCACGCCGAATCGACGATGCCCGTGGACAGCCAGCCGCTGTGCAGGCCGCCCGGGAGCAGATTGTCGACGGCGACGGCGATATCGGGGATGGCGACGGTCGAGGCGAGTGCGACGGCGGCGACCGCGACGACGATGGCCACGCGGGCCGTTGTCGCGGGCTTGACGAGCACGCGTCCCACTCGCGCACCCGCGGCAACCCAGACCAGCAGGGCTGTCAACCAGAGTGTCATCCGAGTGCCTCATCGAATCGAAGGACCGAGACGCCTGCGCCTCGGTTGTTGAAGACGCGCAGTCGTGTCATGAGCATGGCCGCGAAGGTCTCGGCCTCCCACTCGGCCAGGTCGTCGGCTCCGTCCTCGACGATCTGGGCGTGGGCGCGCTGACTGAGCATGTAGGCGATGAGGTCGTCGCTGACCTCGAGTGTCGTCTCGACCGCGGGCGCGCCCTCGTGGTCGAAGACGATGTGCCCGAGTTCGTGGGCGAGGGTGTGGTCGCGGCTCGGCAGGGCGTCGGCGAGCACGATGATGTCGCGCTCCGGGTAGAACCGCCGCTGGCCGCACACGCCGGGACCCAATTGCGCACTGGTGATCTCGATTTCGCGCTGCCGCTCGAGCGAGACCGCCGCGACCACCTCATCGAGGGTGGTCGCGTCGGAGTCGGCGGCGACCGCGCACACCGCGTCGACGGCGGCGGCGACGCGACGATAGGACCGCGAGGTGGACTGGGTCTTGCTCTTGCTCATCGAAGATCCCCTCACGACCTCGGTCCGAAGAACTCGGCACGCGCCGCGTTCACCCGCGCCTGGGCGGCGGCGGCACCTTGGAAACTCACTGCGCCCGAACCGGTTCCGGCCAGGGCGAGCGCTATCAGGCCGCCGATCACCGACAGCAGTTCGGGTTCGGGCAGACCGTTGTTGTCGCTGGTCGGCCGGACCTCGTGGTTGGGCTTGGCGGCCTGAGCGGGCGCGGCGGCGGCCGGCGGCGCGCCCGCTCAGGCCGC